>JAAYBQ010000282.1 GCA_012730035.1 Spirochaetota bacterium | reverse complement strand
GGGGCAGGGGATTTGATTATGATTCGATAAAAAAAGTTATGCGAATGCTTGGGGGTAAGGATTCAGGCGATAATACGGGTGAGATATAGCCTGAGCGGAGCATAAGTGTAAAAAATACTTTACGGTTCTGTTCGCATGGTGTCTGGTAAATTGATCAGGCTTCGGAGAAATCTGAACTTTCATGCGGACGCGAGGGGAGTGATGAAATTTTTAAACATAAAAATTACTGTTGTAATTATTGTTTTTCTGTCCATCTTGCGGGGAATATCATTTTCCGCTGATAAGGCGGGCCCGTTTTATTCGGGCGCAGACCCGGTTATAATCGGCAGGGGTGGGAACGGTGTCGCAGAGACCGGCACTGCGGGTTTTATGCTCAATCCTGCCACGGCATCGCAGCTTGAAAGGGTTCTGTTTACGGCATCGTACGGTTCTGTTGCCGGGGACTATAAATTCCCTGCGGCAACTCTGCTGATTCCCGGAGTATATGGAGTATTCGGACTGGGTTTTGGCTATTACTCAGGATCTATTGGTGAGATTGATTCTACGGGTTACATGTTCACCCTGGGGCTTGCCAAGGAGATTACTTCTTATTTTATGTTCGGGCTTTCGGTCAACGGCGTGTATTGGAGCGGGGATGAAACATCGTTCTATGGCGGGATCAAGCCCGGTTTTATTATGAAGTTTGATGGAACAGATTCGTACAGCAGGTTCGGCATATTCAACCCGGCACTCGGGGTGTCTGCTGATCTTGGTTTTGCAACGGGTGATGAGGCTTCGATAAATTCTGCAACGGTCGGGTATAATTTTGATTTTTTCAAGACAAATAATTTTTCGCTGGGATGGTACAATGAGTTTTCGGCTGTAGATAATTTTGGCGCATACCCATTCAGGTTCGGGGTTGAATGCGAAGTTGCACAGAGCTGGCATATTCGCGCAGGGGCTGTAGTTCCTGAAACGTACTCGTACATGACGTACACTTACGGTGCTGGATACACATTTACAGGCGATATTTTCGGTTTTTCCCTGGACTATGCACTTGCCTTTTCGGGCGAAGAGGGGGTGTCTCATTACGCGGGCATAAAGATCGAGTATGGCACACTGGACAGGGATGCACCTTCAATTAAAGTAAGACCGGATTATACCTATATTTCACCTAATTACGACGGTATACAGGACCACGCTACGTTCGACATAGATGTTACAGACCGCAGCAGGATCAAGGGCTGGCGTCTGCAGGTGACCGACGAACGCGATATTGTAGTGAGGGAATTCAAGGTGAGTGAACGGGAGATGGAGGAGAACCTGACACCGTTGCTTTTTGTTAAAAGGTTTTTCAGCAGCAGGGATTCACTTACCGTTCCCGAAGCTGTTATGTGGGACGGTTCTGACGCGTCGGGCAAAAAACTTCCGGATGGAAACTACAGGTACCACTTTTTTGCGTGGGATGAACGGGACAATATTGCACCGGTCAAATCGGGCTATATGGTAATAGATACAACAGAGCCCGATGCGAAGCTGGATGCGGACAGCCTTATTTTTTCACCTAACGGTGACGGCAACAAGGACACACTTGTAATACGGCAGAAAATTATTTCGGCACCTGATGATAAATGGAAGGGTGAGATAAAAAATTCAAACGGGGCCGTCGTTGTCGCTTATGACTGGGACGGGGCGAACATCCCTTCAAAACTGGTTTGGAACGGATCGGGTGCAGACGGCAACCTGTTGCCGGACGGCATCTATTATTACACAATCACTTCCTCTGACAAAGCGGGTAACTCTACGGCAGCCAGTGTAAAAGAGATCATACTTACAACAGTTACTGATATCGCAGACCTCCGTCCTTCGGCAGAATATTTTTCATACAGGTCATCGAAAGAGAAATCGATCCGTTTTTTCCCTGACCTTTCATCGGTCAAAGGTATGGAAAAGTGGGAGGTTGCAATAAGTGACAGTGATGGTGATACGGTCAGGACTATCGGTGGTACAGGCCAGGTGACATCTTTCGTTGACTGGGATTGCCTTGATGAAAAAGGGGAAAAGCTTGATGATGGAGATTACTACGCGAGCCTCTCTGTATGGTATAACAGCGGGAATAATCCCGTATCGTATAAAAAGAAAATCATTTTTGACGGAACCGCTCCTGAAGTGAAAATATCGCACAGCCCGGAATTTTTTTCGCCTGATGGTGACGGAGAGAATGATTACCTGGTTATTAATACTTCTGCAAAAGATAATGGAGAAGTAGCCGGGTGGGAGATAGGTGTATATAACGAGAGCGGGATGCTGTTTAAAAAATTTGCGGGAAAAGGCCCTTCACCGGAAAGTTTTAAATGGGATGGAATCGCAGATAATGGTGAACCGGTTGAATCGGCCTCTGATTACAATATACAGTTTACCGCAGTTGACGCAGCAGGTAACATTTCGCAGACGGCTGCCGACAGATTTGCCGTTGATATACTTGTAATTGTTACCGAGCGTGGACTGAAGATGCGCATCAGTAACATTGAATTCGCATTCGGCAGCGCAGTTCTGAGAAAACGGGGTACAAAAATACTTGACCGTGTATACCAGATACTCGAAAAATATAAAAATTACAGTGTTGTAATTGAGGGTCACAGCGACGATATAGGCAGCGAGGAGACCAATCTTGCGCTTTCTGAAAAGAGGGCCCTGGCTGTGAGGGATTACCTTGTAAAAAAGGGAACATCCGCTGAAAGGCTTAAATATGTTGGCATGGGTGAGAGCAGCCCTTTCTACCCGAATACGAATGAAGAAAACCGCAGAAGAAACAGAAGGGTTGAATTCCTTCTGGTAAAGGACGATGCTGAAAAATGAAAAAGATGATGTTTGCCGATGTTGACGGCACTTTCATGGATTTTAATACTTACAGTATGGAGCTTTCCATGGAGGGTGTTGATCTTCTTCGCAGGAATAACATACCTCTTGTGCTGGTCAGCAGCAAAACCTATGCCGAAATGACGGCAATTATGGATCAGGCCGGACTCTACAATCATTTTGCTTTTGAAAACGGATGCGGTATCGCCTTCCCGGACGGAAATGGAGGGTATACAACAGAAATTTCAGGCCCGGGCACACAGGTTCTGAAAAAAAAACTTATCCTGATTGAAGAGATTACAGAAAAAAAATTTACATCAATACTTGATCTGGCAGATGAAGAGATATCTGCATATTCAGGACTTGACATGCGCAGGGCTGCACTCTCAAAAAAAAGGATAGCAACGCTGCCGTTTATATCGGGCGATTGTGAACTTTTTTCAGACAGCGATATTGATGAACTGAATATCCGTCTTGCAGGTACAGGGCTTGAGGTTACACGAGGTGGCCGGTTCAATCATCTGCTCCCTTCACGGGCAGGTAAATCTTACGCTGTGCGCAGAATCTACACGTTTTACAGCACCGAAGGTGGTGTTAAAACAGGTGCGTGCGGAGACAGCTACAATGACCTTGACATGCTTGACAATGTTGACGTCGGTTATATTGTGAGGAGGCCTGACGGTTCATATATGACCGGTACCGGTTTTCTTGTTACCACGGGGGCAGGGCCTGCGGGATTTACCGAGGCTGTGAAGGATTTTATAAAATTATTTCCGGATTAAAAGATGAATATACTGGGTGAAATTTTCGGATTACTAAAAGAGATTCTGTATACGATAGGGCGTTTTTGCGCGGGGCTCATAGGCAGGGCTTTCGGGTGGTTTGTGGATCAGTCACTGACAGATAAACTGATTATCGGTAATACAGGTGTAGCTTTCCTGGCCGTTGTTCTCCCCCTGGTTAAATACTGGATGTGGGACAGCTGGATCGGCGTGAATAATCCCATTGGTGTATACCTTATATTTATTTCGGCGATCATGTTCTTTACAATAATTTTCAGGGGACGGTATGTCTTTGCCCTGAGAATTTTTGTCAACACCTGGTACCTGCTGGCGTTTCTTGTAAAGTGGTGGACCAACTCCTTTTGTGCAACAGCGTATTTTCTCTCCTGGGGTTTTCTGTTCAATATTCTGGCACCGGTAATTTTTATCGCCCTTTCGCTGGTTGCGCATAGTGCTGAACAGTGAGAGTGAATCAGTATTAAAAAATTCTTGATTTTTTTAATACTGATTTTTTACGGATTAATATCATCCGCGGGGCAGAACCCCGCATAAAATTTTCTTAAGGGATGCATCTTTTTTAATTCTTTAGCGGTATGCTGAAAAACCGGTAAACTGATAAGGCAAAAAAGATAATCCCTGATAAAAAAATCAGGAGTGTTGTAAATGAGTAAAAAACAGTTTCAGACAGAGGTGCACAGGCTTCTGCACCTTATTATTCATTCCCTCTATTCACACAAGGAGATATTTCTGCGGGAGCTTATCTCCAACTCATCCGATGCCCTTGATAAACTGAAGTATCTGACTCTTACGGATGAATCATACAAAGGCATCAATTTTGAGCCGCGTATTGACATCAGTTTTAATCAGGCGGAAAAAACTCTGACCATATCGGATACCGGGATAGGGATGGACAATACGGAGCTTGAAGAGAACCTGGGTACCATTGCCCGCTCGGGTACACGCAACTTTGTACAGAGCATGACCGGTGACGAAAGGAGGGATTCGAACCTTATAGGTCAGTTCGGGGTGGGTTTCTACTCCGCGTTTATGGTTGCTGATAAAGTTGAAGTTGTATCGAGAAAGGCCGGGACAGATATCGCGTTTAAATGGACAAGTGACGGAAAGGAGTCTTACGAGATTGAAGAAGCCCAGCGTGACACGCAGGGTACAACTGTTCACATGTTTCTGAATGACGAAGGTGAGGAGTACGCCAGCCGCTGGTCAATACAGGGTATAATCAGAAAGTATTCAAACCACGTGCCGTTCCCGATCTACCTGCACTTTGAAGAGACTAAATACGAAGGCGAAGAGAAGGATAAAAAAGAGGTAAAGGAGCAGAAGGTTGAGCAGATCAATTCGGCCTCTGCAATCTGGAAACGGTCCAAGAGCGAGCTTAAAGAGGAGGATTACCTGGAGTTTTACAGGCAGATATCCTACGATGTCGAGGACCCCATGCTCTACATGCATACACAGGCCGAGGGTACTCTCGATTACTCGACGCTTTTTTACATCCCTGCTGTTGCGCCCGTCGATCTTTTCAGGGCGGATTACAAGGCGGGAGTCAAGCTCTATGTCAAGCGCGTGTTCATAACCGATGACGAGAAGGAGTTGATGCCGACCTACCTGCGCTTTGTGCGGGGAGTAATAGATTCAGAGGACCTGCCGCTTAACGTGAGCAGAGAGATTCTGCAGCAGAACAAGGTAATGGCGAAGATCAAGTCCTCCTCGGTAAAAAAAATACTGAGTGAACTGGAGTCCTTAAAGAACAGGGACAGGGAGAAGTACAACCTGTTCTGGAAACAATTCGGCGTACCGATGAAAGAGGGCCTTTACCAGGACTTTGAAAACAGGGATAAACTTCTCGATCTGGCAATGTATAAAACTTCGGGCAAAGAAGGGTACACCACCCTTGCTGAATACTGTGAAAGGATGACGCCGGAACAGGGGGGGATATACTATATCACAGGTGGAAAGGAGAACGTTCTGCGCAATTCACCACTCCTGGAGATGTACAAGAACAAAAATATTGAGGTGCTAATACTCGATGACGAGATAGACGAAATAGTCATATCAGCAGTACCGAAATTTAAAGACCACGAACTTAAATCTGTGAACAGGAGCGATGCGGCCGAGTCGCTTAAAACAGATGATGACAGGGAACGTGAAAAGAAGATTGAACCTCTTATTAAAAAAATTAAAGAGAAGCTTGGTGACCGTGTAAAAGATGTTGTTGCCAGCACAAGGCTGAAGGATTCACCATCATGCATTGTTGCGGATGAGAATGACCCTACGGTGCAGATGCAGAACCTGCTCAAGGCCATGGGACAGGCGGGCAGCATGCCCGAGTTTAAGCCTGTGCTTGAAATCAACCCTGACCATGAGATCATCACTAAGCTGGAGAACGCAGGTGATGATGCCGTGGTCGAGGATATAAGCCTGCTGCTCCTTGAACAGGCAATGCTTGTTGAGGGGATGGAACTCAAAGACCCGAACGCTTTTGTTTCTCGTCTGAACAGGGTGGTGAACAGGTCGTTGTAGATTATCAGGAAAAGGCAGAGAATTAAAGCAGGAGGGTGAAATTTTTCACCCTCCTGCTGCCTATGAGGGCTGATAAATTTACTTTACAGATAGATCCCGCTTATTATACGGTGGCTGCATGTCAGATAATATTGTAGATATAGTGCGGAATAAAAAGGCCAGGTTTGAGTACGAAATACTTGATACCTTCGAGGTTGGCATTGTGCTTAAGGGAACCGAGGTCAAGTCAATCCGCCAGAAAAAAGTGAGTATACAGGAGGCCTACGCTAAAATTACAAACGGCGAGGTCTTTATTGTGGGCCTTAACATCTCGGTCTACGAGATGGGTAACAGGTTTAACCATGAACCGCTGCGGGAGCGCAAGCTTCTGATGCACAGGCACGAGATCAAGCGTTTAACCGGGAAACTGCATGAGCGGGGCTACACCCTGATTCCCCTGCTGCTTTACTTAAAAAACGGCAAGGTCAAGCTTGAACTGGGCCTTGCGCGCGGTAAAACCACCTACGACAAGAAAAGGACCATACAGGAACGTGATCTCAAACGTGACATGCAGCGCGACATCAAGAAGTATATGTAGGCAGCTGTATGAAGGCTTTAAGTCTTATCCTTATTGCTGCAGGCCTGCTGATAGTTATTGCGGCATTCAGAAAATCTCCCGTCAGTTTAAGACCCCATGTTGATGAATATTTTAAATCAAGACTGATTCACGGCAATGTAGTCAATCTTTTGTTGCTGTATATTGCAGTTCCGCTGTTTCTCTTTTTTGCAGATCCGTTTGGAATTAAGTTTTATACAGTGAACTTAAATGCGGAGTTGCTTGCATGCTATCATCTTATGATCATTCACTCATTTTTTGCCGGGATAACTACTGACCACGTTTTTATTTGCCTTATATTATCTGCAATGTTTGATCTGATTCTTTTTGCAGCCTGCAGTCTGTTGTCACTTGTTATCTTTAGAGGCTGGAAGTCGATTGTGATGAATTTTATACTGTTTTACCTGGTGTTAATTCTGCTTAATCTTCTTTGTTTCTGATAAAAAATTTTATGAAAACATTAAATTTTATAAGCGGTCTTGGTGCAGATGAAAGGGTTTTTCAATATCTTGATGTTCCGGTGCCGGATAAAAATTTTGTCAAATGGATAGATCCCCGAAAGAATGAAAGTCTTGAGAATTATGCAGCAAGACTGGCTTCACAGATTGATCCATCAAAAGAAAATGTTCTGATCTGTGTATCTTTTGGCGGGCTTATAGGTATTGAATTATCAAAATTTTTCAGGTTTGATAAAGTCATACTCATCTCAAGTGTAAAAAATAAAAAAGAAATTCCTTTCTATTACAGAATCGCCGGATTGCTTCGGATTGATAAATTTTTACCGGTATTCATGTTTAAATCACTGACTCCGCTGATGCTTTATTTATTCGGCATCACAGATATTTCTGAAAAAGAATTATTTAGAGAGATCATCAGAGAAACTGATGCAGGATTTCTCAAATGGGCGATAACCCGTATATTATGCTGGAAGAATATAATTCATTCAGATGATATTTATCACATTCACGGCACTTCAGACAGGCTCCTTCCTGTGAAAAACATTAAGAATTGCATTAAGGTTCAGGGCGGTCATCATTTTATGGTCGTAAGCAGATCTGGCGAGATAAGCGGAATTATCAACGAAATTCTGTCCTTTTAAACATAATGTTTCTGGTTTAGATTGTTTTTTATGAATACTGTAAAGTATATTTTATCCTGTCAAATTTATCTGCAAGTTGCATGAACTCTTCAATCCATCCGCTGTTTATACTAACCTCCTGAATTGGACCAGTGGGTGCGAAAAGCACAGCGAGTTTTGTAAAATCGGATATGTGCCCGCTGCGAAGTTCGTCAATTATTGCTGAAACATATTCAATCGCGTTCTGCTGATTACCCCACGAAGACCAGGTAAAATCATTATCCGGCCTGGACAATAAAAAGATAACTGCCTGCAGTATCTGTAGCATTTCTTTTCCGGGATCCTGAGTGAACATTTTATGAAAATATCTGAAAAGTTTTATATGCATGGCTTTGTTATAAAATATAGATCACTGCTGCAATGATAATTATAAGCGCGAGCATGAACACAACTATTTTGTTCCTTTCTCTGTCGGGAAGGTGCTTTATATTCTGAAGTTTGTATTTAATTTCAAGCAGTTCATTAATAAAACTGTGCCATGTGAATTTATCAAGAAGAGAGTTGAGTGAATCAAAAAATCCGCTGCTTCTGCCCGGATCTTGATTTTGAGTTTTAAGATCGAATTCCCCTGATTTATAGAGAGCGGTGTCGTCAGGGTCAATTAAAGTAGTGTATCCGCAACGGCATGATACTTTTATCCGGCCCCTGTCCAGGGGGAACCGGATTTTTCTGCCGCATGACGGACAATCAATTATGTATTTCATGGACCCTTTACAGCAGGTCCCTTACCTGGCTGGTCATCTCCGGTATTCTGGTGTAAAGCTCTTCAAGTTCAGCGCCGGATATTTTAAGTATATCAAGAGCGGATTTGCTTATCTGGTGATAGAGTCCGTCGCTGCCTATCCCTATTCCCGCGAGGGTGCTTATGGTGTTGGCAAGGTGCACAATGGATACTTCGGATTTATATGTATCGGGTGCGTTTTCAGGTTCAGAGTAATATCGGACAATGGCGCGCAGAACGGGAGGGAAGTTCCATTTTTCAAGTATCTTTTCGCTGATCTCCTGGTGGCTGTAACCCATTATCGATTTTTCTGCTTCATTAAAAGTTATATTTTTTGTGTTTACTTCGTTCAGAATATCATTGTATGTGTTCTGTACAAAAACCGCAAGCACGGTCTTACCTACGTTGTGAATTATTCCGCCTGTAAAGACAACATCAGATATATCTTTTCTGTTTTTAAGCAGCGCAATTTTTTTTGCAATAGTTCCCACAATTAGTCCCTGTTTCCAGAGTTCACCCCTGCCTATGTCATAACCTATAACAGCCTTGTCGAGGATCGGTTTGGCTGCGATTACCATGACGATGTTTGTGACCTCTTTGATGCCCAGAGTCACAATCGCGCGGTCTATTGAGGTGATCTCTTTACCTTTGCTGAAATAGGCCGAGTTGCAGAGCTTGAGAATATTTGTGGTCATTGTCTGATCCTTGGAAATCTCTTCGGCAACAGCCTTGAAAGATACCTCCGGGTCATTGACCATGTTGAGTATTTTAGTTGCGACCTCCGGAATGGTGGGGAGTGCAGCTATGTTGCTGATGGTTGATTCTATTCTCTGTTTAATATGTGCATGCATTTGAATTACCCCGGGTTACATTAAACCTTATAGTACATTTTTTCCTGGCCGTTGGCCTTAACTTTTAGATGGCCGTCATCAAGAAAGAAATCTATAACGCGGCCCGCGCTCCCCCCTGTATCTTCGTCAAGCAGCGGGATCTGCAGTTTTTCCAGAACTTTTTTTGTCTCTTCAATATTCCGTTCACCTATCTGCCCAAGTGAAACCGAAGCCTCGAACTTGAACATGGAAGCTCCGCCTGCTATTTTTGCCGACAGGAATTCTTTTTTGGCCCCTTCCTTGAGAAGCATCTGCACCATGTGCGGGATGGCTGTTTCTGCGAATTTTTCTATAGCCGTACCGTTAGATGTGTCAACAGGAAGCAGGATGTGGGCAAGGCCGCCGATTTTTTTTATTCTGTCGTAGATGCATATTCCGACGCAGCTGCCCAGTATTGTTCTTAACACGGCTGGCCCGCTGGCTATTTTGACCTGGGCAACACCGACGTTTATTAATGATCCTTCCATAGCCTATCTCTGAGTTTATTAGAATCTTGGTAGTAACAACTGTAAAAGCTGTCAGTAACATAAGTATAATATAATGTAAAAAAATATTATTGATACTTTTTTTCGGGTTTATGCGTTTATTTGTTATTGCACGTTCCGAAGCATCGACACCGGCTTAAGAATGCAATTAGAGCCGGCCATATTTCATTTTTACTGTTGCAATAATTATTGCATTTGTCAAGGGTAATCGTTATTCTTTAAAATATTTATCGGGCAGCGCACTATGAAACCAGAGACCGGAACAGAATCAATCCCCGGGATTATAAACCTTCTCGGGGCTCTAAAAACAGAACAGAAGAACGATATCTGCGGGATTTTTCTTGACGAGACCCTGCGTGAATTTTTTTGCCTTAACGCGCCTGTTGTGATACCCGCTATTCCAGTCAGCAGTATTAAACATAACAATGCAGCCGACATATTGAATGTCATATCGCAGGTAATACCCGGTTTCATGGCAGGGCACAGCTACCTGGAGAAAAGAAATCCGGTATCCGAGGAGCATTCGATCCACCTTGCATGTCCGGTCAAAGGAAAAATAATCGATTTTATCCACATGTTGCGGCTGGATTTTAAATTCTCATCCAATGCTGGGACTATTGTAAAAAAAGGTGATTCTGCCACCTTTCCGTCATACAGCACTGAAAGAATATATTTTAAATCGCGACTTGTTCCGGTTTACCAAGGGAGCGGTACTGGCAATTTCGATTTTATAAAACTCAGGGGATCTGTCAGTGTCGAGGCCGGGGATTCGGGCAGAAGGCTTTTCACTTCAGTTCTTTTTGACGATTTCAGCAGCAGGGAGATTTCAATAGAGTTGAGCAGAAAGTCCGGAGATATATTTAAAGTGCCGGTAACAATCTACCCCATGCTTGTGTATGATTATTTTACGGCATGCATCAATGTTCCGGGCCTGGAATATGGCAGTCTGGCAGAGGCTGCTGCGGTATTTGAACCGCTTTTTATTTATCTCTTTTCTGATGTGTCGGGGAGCGGCCATTCTCTTGTGATGGAAGGTCTTGAATCTTGGCCTGATTGTCTTGTCTCTTCGGAGGGGGGAGTTTTTTTGAAGCCCGAATTTAAACAGAATCTTAAAAATTATTTTTCGCGTTACTTACTTTTCACTGATGATGATCTGCTTCTCCGTGGCTGGAAAAAAATAGTCTTCGGCTGACTCAGGGCATAAGCCTATTGCGGATAAGCCTGGTTATTGAGAGAAGTTCGCTGTCAGAGAATACTGAAGCATCGAGCATGCCGTCAGTTACCCCCCTGGCGATTAAACTGTACATGTCAGCAGTAAGGCCGCCGTATTGGCCTATGAATGACTGGATTCTTGAATTAAAGCTGAACTCAAGTTTTTCTCTTCTGCCGAGTGAAAGGTAGGAATCGATCTGTTCCAGCATGAACTTGCGGTCTCTGGGGAGACGTCCGTTTATTTCGAGCAGGTTGGTTGCGCTGTCGCTTACTATTTCGGTTTCGCATTCAGTGTCAAGTATGATAGTGCGAATCTCACGTACAACCTGCTCCTCTGTTGCTTCGGTAAATTTTCCCGATGCTGCAAGATTGCTGAGACCGGTGCCGGGGAAAATTTCAAGTGTGCGCAGCCGGACAAAGTCCGGGTTCATTGATGAGAGGGTCCTTGCAGTGCCTGCACCGTGCTGCCCGGAGAGTTCCATCCCTCCGATCCCGGGCATAACATACACAGAGCATGATATTCCTGCAGCCCGTACTTTAATGGCAGCCGCTATGTGTTCCGCGGCTGTTACACCTTTGTTTACCATTTTAAGCACTTCGTCGCTTCCGCTTTCCATGCCGAAATGTATGCGGTTGATTCCCGCTTCGGCAAACTGTTTCAGGTCATCGACTGTGCGTAGTGCCGCAGCGGTCTTTGTGCGTCCATAAACTGTTATCCTGCTTATAGAAGGGAAGTTTGACCTTATGGCACCGGTGACATTACTCATAAATTCAGGCTTGAATATAAGGGCATCTGCGTCTCCGAGAAAACAGTTTCTGCCTCCACCAAGTATCCAGGAATATACGTGAATAAGGCTGTCTTCAATTGCGGGTTTATCTTTAAACCAGGTCAGAAACCATTTTGTCCTTTCGTCAAGCAACGGGTCGTCTTCAGGTTCATTTAACTTTTCGTTAAGATTTGTTATTTTCCCATGGTTAAGGTGCGAATTTTTTACATCTGCTATAAGGCTGTAGAGTGTGGCGTCATCCCTCCCGAAAGGGCTGTTCAGCAGAACATGTTCATTCAGCAGGTTAAGTATGCGTTTTGCGGTTGCTATATCATTAAGAATCTCATGAATGGACCTGCGCGAAAATTTTGCGCCGTTCTTGTACACGGGGCAGAAAGCGCATTTGTTCCAGTAGCAGTTGCGTGCAAGCCTGAATGTCAGGCTGCTGTTTTCCGTCGGCGGCCGGATGGAGCATATTTCATAAGGTTCTATGCTGAGTAGATTGTCTGCCAACATCCCGTAACCTGCATGTACCGTTACTCATAATCAGTCTCTTCCAGGGCCTTTGCTGAAGTTGAAGCTGTTGAAAAGCTCAATCATTTCCTTTACCTGCTCTGCAAGTTCGTTCATTTCGGAGCCATTACCAGCATAAAAATCTGTTCGCCGCTTTATGACTGAATCAAGTTCTGCGACAGCAATGCGTATTTTTTCAAGTCCGGCAAGCTGTTCGTCTCCGGACCTGGCCATTTCGGCAAAGAGCGCGGCAGTTGTTCCGGCGGCTGATGAGATCTCTTTCATGTATTCACCAGATTTAAGGACAAGCCGTGTCCCCCTTTCAACGCGTGCGGCTGATTCGTTAATAAGCTTTCCAATCTCCTTTGCCGCGCCTGCTGATCGCTGCGCCAGATTTCTGACCTCGCTGGCTACTACGGCAAAACCGCGCCCCTGATTTCCGGCTCTGGCGGCCTCTATCGCGGCGTTCAGCGCGAGTAGGTTAGTCTGGAATGCGATCTCGTTTATCAGTGCTGTTATATCGCCAATCCTGCTGCTCGATTCATTAATCTCGTTTATAGATTCAATTACACCCGATGCTTCACTGCTGCCGGCGGAGGATTTGTTCACGCCTTCATCTGTCAGTTCCCTTGCCCTGCGCATGTTTGCCGCATTAAGTTCAACCGAGGCAATGTATTCGCCGATGGCTGTGTCAATCCGTGCAATGACAGATTCGGGATTGTCAGAATCAGATGGGGCTGCCTTCTTTAACGCTGAGATACGTTCAATGGTGCGGTCAATTTTTTCTGCCGCGTCTTTTATTTCGGAGATACGTTTTTCAAGCGAGTCTGCCGACCGGTTAAAAGTTTTCACCAGCATACCCATTTGATCATTATTTTCACCGGGAATCCTGCCCGAGAGATCGCCATTTGAAATTTTAAGTGCGAAGTCATTTATCTGATTTAACGGGGTTTTTGCCCGGACTGAGACTGCCCGGTGGCAAACCACAGTGGCAATAATAACGATTAGTATCAGCGAAATCATCAGCATCAGCATGCGGCGGAATGTCGTGTAGAACGGAGCTGCGTCAGCCATAAGGCATAGTGTCCAGCCCGTACTGTTGATGCGCCTGAAATGCATAATTGCGGGTCCGCCTGAAAGATCAAAACACGCAATTCCGTTATCTGACTCACTGACAGCTTTGCCGATAATTTTAAAGTCGGCGGTGACGGAACCGTTTGTTGCTGTGCCGTCAGGCATCATTTTACCGGAAGATGTTTTTATTATCCCCGCTTCGTTAAGAAGAATGGCCCTGAGGCCTGTATTTTCATCACGGAAGCTTTCAACTTCTTTGATAATTCCCGATATATCCAGATCTCCAGCAGCTATGCCGAGAAGCCTGTTGCTGCTGTCAAAGAATGGCGAGGCTGCAGAGAGAACTGTAGTCCCGTCAGTGTTTTCTGAAATCGGGGCGGACCATGTAACAGATCCGGTGCTGGCCGATTTTTTACAGGCGATATACCATTCCCTGCTGAGATGATCGTACGAAGCACTTGAATACTCTGCAGAAAAGACGGGTATGCCGTTATCCATGTTTACAAAGGAGCCGTAGTATTTTACCCCCTTGTACATGTAGGGTTCATACCATATACCGAATCCCCTGTTTTCCGGGCTGTAAGAGCAGAAATTTTTAAGGATGATTACGTGCTCAATGGGTGAAATATTCCCCGCATTCATGTGGCCAAGCAGTGCAAGCGACTTAACAAGTGATGAATGGCTGTCAAGGCGGGACTCTATGTCGTGATGCAGGGAGCCCAGTTTGAGTGATAGGTAGTGATTAATATTATTGCCGATGGATGAATATGTTATAAGTAATGCTGCTGCGGACAGGGCTGTTACGGCTGAAATAACTGCAGCCGCGAATAGAGAATTTTTGAGCCTGGATGAACTCATCGGCAGCATATCATCCGGTTAAGATTGGCACGGGTTGCAGGGGCTTTGCCTCTATTGTTGCTGACAGATCGCATGGCTGCAATTTTATTTACCGCTACTGTCTATTTCTGAAAGAACTTCAATGTCCCTTGCTGTCAGCATTATGTCCGGGTTGAGAACAATGATAAGTGTATCGTCTTTGTTAAGCACCCCTTTAAGTACCTCGCGCTGTATGCTGACGTGAAAATTCGGGACCTCCTGAAGCATTCCGGGAGCGGTAATTACATCCGACACGGAGTCGACGATAACACCTACAAGCGAATCTTTGTGTTCAAGTATAAGTATTACGGTGAATGCATCGTATTCCTTCTCAGGGATGTTGAATTTAAGCCTCAGGTCAATTACGGGAACCACTATGCCGCGGAGGTTGATAACACCCTTGAGATATTTTTCACTGTTTGGTACGGGCGTGATGCCGGTCATTCCAACAATCTCTTTTACTTTGAGTACCTCAATTCCGTATGTCTCATTGTTTATAAAAAAAGTAACATATTGTTCGGATGATTTTACTGCAAGATCATTAATTACGCCTGTTGTCGTAAATGTCATTGAAAGCCTCCTTTTAACAGATCCTGCTGTTGAAACAGGATCTTACGGTTTATAATCAGAATTATTCCTGAAAATACTTATTAGTGCAATACAGTTTTTTTATAATACCCCGTCGCCTTCAGCGGCGGGAATGAGCTTTTTATTCTGCCAAATGGTTACGGAATTAAATCCGGTTTATAAATATGAAATTATCCGTGTTCATTATTTACACAGTATTATAATTTAATTTATAAAGAATAATGGAATCTATCTTTTTTTTTGGCGATTTTGCTGTTTTTTTGTATGGCATGCGGGCATTTTGGTTACTATTAATCAGTATTTTTGCACTCAGGAGAAGAGCATGAAAGTAGCTGTGACAGGAGGGCTAGGCTTTATTGGGGAACAGATTACTGGCGGGCTCCTTAATAACGGATTTGATGTTACTGTATTTGCCCGCAATGACGATCCCGGACTTTTTAAAAAAAAATTCAGGTATGTTAAATGTGACCTTACAGTACAGGGTGACTGGCAGAAGGTTATAGGTGAACATGACGCTGTAATCAATCTGGCCGGAAGAGGGATTTTTACACGTTGGAACCGGGCCGTAAAGGAGGATATCTATAACAGCAGGACAATATCAACGGCGAATATTGTTGAGGCCATGGGGATGAGCAAGTCAAAGTCAAAATTACTTATCAATGCTTCTGCAGTGGGATATTACGGAATGTCTGGTGACCAGGTTATAAACGAGAAGTACCCGTCGGGTGTTGATTTTCTTGCAATGGTGTGCAGGCAGTGGGAGCATGAAGCTTTAAAGGCTGCGGAAGGCGGTGCCCGTGTTGTATTGCTCCGTTTCGGCACAGTTCTGGGGAGTAACGGGGGCGCTTTTCCCCTGATGAAAAAAGTTTTCAGTCTTATGATGGGGGCAAAGCTTGGCAACGGAAACCAGTGGTTCCCGTGGATTCATTGTGATGATGTATGCTCTGTTATAATGAGGGCGCTGAAGGACAAAAAAATGTCCGGCCCGTATAACTGCACTGCCCCGGGAATTGTGCGCAACATCGATTTTACAAGGGAGCTTGCCCGCAGTTGCGGAAGGCCGGTTATTGTGCCATTTGTTCCGGTTTTTGCCCTGAGAATTATGCTCGGCGAATTCGGGGTATACCTGGCCGGAGGGCAGAAAGCAGTGCCGGAAAGACTTGCATCTGAGAAGTTCAGCTTTAGCTTTCCCGATCTTAATTCAGCCCTGGCAGACCTTATGAAGAGGGGTTAATGAGTACTGTTTTGCCGGAAATTAATATTGACAAAAACCGTACTGATTTTACGATAATCCTTTAATTTGGGACTGTTTTAACTGAAAATAACCAATATTCAGATATTGAAATCATAATCTTAGAGAGGTACTTCAAATGCAGAGGACATTTCAGCCGAGCAAAACGAAAAGGGTAAGGAAGCATGGCTTCAGGGCAAGAATGCTCACAGAGGAAGGAAGAAAAGTTCTTATGAGAAGGAGAAGAAAAGGTAGAAAGAGACTTACAGTCTCTGACGAGAAAAGGATGCCCAAATAATCTGATTTCAGCATGAAAAGGGTGTGAAAAAGGAATATTCACTTAAAGGGAGGAGAGCATATAACGAAGTCTTCACCAGGGGAAAAAAATTTAGGGGTAGAACAGTTATTGTTTTCCATTTAAAGAGCAAATTTGAAGAAAAAAGTAATAATTCAGCCATAAAGAATATAAGGATAGGAATATCACTCAGCAGAAAGCTGGGAAAGGCTCATGACAGAAACAGGATTAAGCGAAGAATTAGAGCCATTTGCTATGAATTATTAGATAATATGAATACAGGGAT
Source organism: Spirochaetota bacterium (assembly GCA_012730035.1). Classification (GTDB taxonomy): domain Bacteria; phylum Spirochaetota; class UBA4802; order UBA4802; family UBA5550; genus JAAYBQ01. The sequence goes on along the minus strand of JAAYBQ010000282.1, from coordinate 16,404 downwards.
CTCTATTATAATTAAACCCGGCCCGGGCTCCAGGGAGATGAGTTTTGAAGAATTTAGGGGCGATCTGGTAAAAGTATTCAAAAACTCGGGGATCTTAAATGAATCTGATTAGAATTATCAGCAGTTCAGCCGGCAGGATTTTTTCAGAAGCGGCTGTTTATATAATAAAGTTTTATAAGCTGTTAATATCACCTCTTTTGCCTGCCGCATGCAGGTATTATCCCACGTGCTCGGCCTATTCGGTCCAGGCAATCAGAAGATTCGGGATAATCAAGGGTGGCTATCTTGCCGTAAAAAGGATATTGTCATGTAATCCTTTCGGCGGCTGCGGATTTGATCCTGTTCCTGAAACATTCAGTTTCAGGAAATAACTTCATATTTGATCCTGTTCCTGCCTTAATATTCCGGCCTTTTTCCAGTCTGTAAGTGTATCCATAAGTACGGGTAATTTTAATTAATTTAATAGTAAGGAATAAATAATGGAAAAAAGAACCTTGTTAGCATTTGTCCTCACAGCCGGCTTGTGGGCTGCGTGGATATGGTATTTTGCCCCTGACGCTGATAAAGTTGAGCAGAATGCCACACCCGGGACAACTGCAGTCAGCACAGACAAGACTGTGGCAGCAGAGCAGATTATTCCGGAAAAATCTGTAATAATAATTCCAGCATCAAAAAACGCAAAAGAGGAATCGATAGACCTTTCTACGGAAAAGTTTAAATTTGAACTGACCAGCCGCGGTGCGGCAATAAAAAAAGCCAATTACAGGGAACGTAATATTGACCTGGTTTTCGGCAATCATTTCAGCACAAAGGGTACCCTTGATTTTGCTGTCCACTTTACAGAAGATGAGTTCATGACAGGCAACAGCCTTGCTGATGCAGTTTGGAATTATGTAAAGCTGGATGATAAAACCATTAAATTTTTTACCGACCTTAACATGGACGGCAAACCTCTGAGGATTGAAAAGGTCTACCGCTTTACAGAGAAGGGTTATGATTTTACAATTGATTATAACTTTATTAACAGAAGCCGGCAGCCACTTGCGTTTAAAAACAGTTTAGCAGTATTTTCGCCTTCGGACATACTGGGGCCTGAACTGGATTATTCCAACAGGTACAACGGTATGACCGGTATATATTCTGTAGCGAATGATTATGAGCAGAACCTGAAGGGGGGCGGCTTTTTTTCGAAGGCTGAGGATCTGAAAAGGGTAAGCGGAGCAATCGATTACACTGGTATTATGAGCAGGTACTTTCTGCTTATAATGAAGCCAGCTGATTTTACGGGAGCAACAATGCTCTTTGATAACAGGGCGCATACAGGGTGCAGGACGGGTATGGCTGTTGAAATGAAAGAGATTGCCCCCGGCCAACAGCTTGTGCGCTCCTTCAGGATTTATCTGGGTGAAAAGGACAAGACAATGCTGAAGTCCGTTGACCCGATGCTGGTTGATGCCTCTGACGTGAGCACGCTTATTGAACCGATAAGGTATTTTGTTATATGGTCGCTCAGCTGGATAAATAAACTTTTCGGGAACCTGGGATGGTCTCTTGTGGTCTTCTCTGTCCTGACAAAAATAGTTTTTATGCCTCTTACCAAGAAGTCCACGGACTCGATGAAGAAAATGCAGGAGCTTGCGCCGGAAATAAAGAAGATGCAGGCCAAATACAAGGACAAGCCCGATGTGGCTCAGCGCGAAATGATGAGGATGTACAAGGAGAACAAGGTTAATCCCCTGGGGGGATGCCTGCCGTTATTGCTGCAGATGCCTTTCTTCTTCGGGCTTTACAGCGCGCTCATCAATTCTATTGATATGTGGAATGCCCCGTTCATGCTCTGGATGAAAGACCTTTCAATGCCCGACACTGTTTTTGCAGTATCTGGTTTTAACATAAACATTCTGCCCCTTCTTATGACTGTATCAACAATCATACAGCAGAAACAGACAATGGTGGATACGGGGAACCAGCAGCAAAAGATGATGATGTACATGATGCCGGTAATTCTGCTCTTTATTTTCTGGACCATGCCGTCCGGACTGGTTCTTTACTGGCTGCTGCAGAACCTTTACCAGATACTTAACCAGACGATAGTTAACAGGATAGGGAAAAAAGCTTAAATGGTGATATACGATATTATACAATTACAAGTCTGGAGGCTTTATAATGAAAGTAATCGAAGTTGAAGGCCGCACATCTGATGATGCGACCAAGAAAGCCCTTGCGGAACTGGGAATAAGGGACGCCTCTAAAGTTAATGTAGAGGTTATTGATCAGGGTAAAAGCGGAATTTTCGGGTTCGGTGTGTCAAGGCCGGCAAAGGTCAGGATCTATTACAACGAGGGAGGAGAGGATGTCGGTGATAAAGTCAGGGAAATTCTCGAAACCCTGCTTAATAAGATGGACATAGAGGGCACAGTTAAAGATATAAAAGAGGGCGAAACAAAAGTATATGTGGAGCTGGACAGCAAAAGCAGTTCGGGCCTGATAATCGGGAAAAAAGGAAAAACACTTGAGGCACTCCAGTTCATGGTTAATCTTATGATAAACAATGCGACCGGAAGCGAAAAGAAGATAATCCTCGATATTGAGGCTTACAGGGATAAGAGAGAGAAGGCGCTTAAAAAGATGTCAAGGGACATGGCCATCAAGGTAGTCAAGTCGGGCAGGCCGTTGACTCTTGAGCCGATGAATCCCCTTGAAAGAAGGCTTATACACCTTACGCTGCAGAACGACAAGCGCGTTGTTACAAAGAGTGAGGGGCAGGGCATATACAGAAAGATCAGGATATCGCCTTCCAGTAAAAAATAATGTCCAGCGATACAATCTGCGCCCCGGCATCTGCGCCGGTAAATTCTTCAATTGCAATCATAAGGGTGAGCGGTCCTGAATCATACGGGGCCGCATGCTCAATCTTCAGTAAAAGTAACTTAATAAAAAACAGGTACGCGGCTTACGGGTCTATAATTGATGGAGACACCATCGTTGATGACGTTGTGCTTGTTTTTTACAGTGGACCCGCGAGCTTTACGGGCGAGGATATGACGGAAATTTTCTGTCACGGGAATCCTCTTGTGGTAAGCCGGATACTGAGGGTTCTTTTCAGGCATGGTGTGCGTGCTGCAGGGCCGGGCGAGTTTTCGAAGCGTGCATTTTTGAACGGAAGGATGGACCTTACGGCGGCAGAGGCCATAAACAGCCTTATAAACGCACGCAGCGAGTGGGAGATAAGCGCATCACTCTCGCAGATGCATGGTTCTCTCAGAGATGCGGTAGCAGCCCTGCGTGAAGAACTTGTGCTCCTTAAGGCTGACATTGAGGCTGATATAGATTTTTCGGATCAGGATATTGAGTTTGTGTCATACGAAAGCGCCCTGGTCAGGGTCAGGTCGGTGGAGGATTCTCTCATTGATATCAGAAGGAGATGCGGCGAGGGGAGGCGGGCGTCGCACGGCCTTGACGTAATACTGGCAGGCAGGCCCAATGTGGGCAAGTCGAGCCTTATGAACCTGATACTGAACGAAGAGAGGGTGCTGGTTTCGGATATACCGGGCACTACACGCGATCTTATACGCGAGACCCTGCAAATTGCCGGGATAAGGATTAACCTTACGGACACTGCAGGTATTGGCGAGCCTTCGGATGATGTTGAGCGCATGGGTATAGAGCTTACTCGTAAAAAAATTGCGGACGCCAGCGTGGTGCTGATGGTAATAGATGCCTCGTCAGGTATTACCGCAGAGGATAAAGAGATCATAAGCAGCATAGGCAACAAGAAATGTCTTTTTATACTAAACAAGATTGACCTGGTCGATAAGAATTTCGCGAAATCACTGTCGCGTGAGACCGGTTACCCGTTTATACCGATAAGCGCAAAGAGCGGCGTTGGATTCGCTGATCTTGAAGATGCCCTGAAGGGGGTGGTCTCGGGAGAATTTTCTGACTGCAAAAATTCTTTTCTGGCGGATGTGCGCGTGCTGAACATTCTCGATTCAGCCATTGAACGGATGAACGGACTCTCGGAACTGTTCGGGCGGCATGAACTTCCCGAGATAATTGCATTTGAACTGGACGAGCTTGTGGCCATACTGTCTGAAGTTACTGGTGAGATAACTCCTGACGACGTGCTTGGATCGATTTTCAGCAGGTTCTGCATAGGCAAATAGCAGAAAATTACCTGGATAGAACCGTCCGGATTTTTTCAAAATCACTGCAGGTATAGGCAATCGCGTAGTCTTCAAGTTCGTAGCCGTTTTCAATAATCGCGGCATAATCAAGGCCCCGGCCATCTATGTAGCAAATCTTTACTCCCGCCTTTTCCATTATGGGAATAGCACCCGCCCAGTCCCACAGATAGGATTTGCCTATAAAGGCAAGTGTCCTGTTGCGCATATTGTCTGTTGTAAGGCAGGCGTGCAGGGCGGTTGACCCGAGGTTGCGGACCTTGCCGCTGAAATTTATTTTAACATCCCGGATTTCGGATGAATAGAAAATGTTTGTTTCGTTGTCGATATCAATGTCGGGGTCAACACGGAGCCTGTTTCCGTTAAGCCACGCGCATTCATTGTCGGAGTGGAACATCATGCCGCACCCTGGAGAATAAACAAATCCGTAAACCGGTTTATAGCCGAAGAATATCCCTATAGATACACACCATATAGGCAGGTGCATGCTGTACATCGCGGTGCCGTCTATGGGATCAATGATAACTGATACTTTATCCGGGGCAAGCACATCGCGGTCAGCAGGGGTCTCTTCACCGATAAATGTAAACGAAGGGAACCTGCGGGATATTTTTTTTACGAGGTGATCCTGGATGTAGATGTCCGCGTGGGTTACTATGGAATGGTCATCCTTGCGGCACATGATTATGTTCTGCCTCTGGTATTCAAAGGCCCAGTCACCGGCTGACTTTGTTGTTTCAAGGAAAAAGTCTATATCTTTTTGCGAAAGATTTTTCAGATCGATACTCCAGTGATTGTTATTTTTAATCCGGAGTATGCGGAATATATTAATTCCGGGGCTGCCTCATACTCACGGGTATTATGGTTTAAACACGACAATATCCATTCAGGAACAGCCGGGTTAATGCCACGTTTAAATGCTGATGAATCAGGTTTATTGTCAACGAGATATTGCTGAGTTTGCCTGGTTTATTCCTGAATTATCCCGCAGGTCTATTTTCTGCAGCGCTTGTCCCACTTTGAGAGTATCCTGTCCGGATCAATTTCGTCTACGGACTCGAATATGTAGTCGGGCTGGTATGGAAATTTTTTTAATGAATGGCGGGATGTTACACCGGTTAGAACAAGGCAGCATGTCATTCCAGCCTCAAGGCCCCCTACTATATCGGTGTCCATGCGATCCCCGATCATGAAAGAGTTCCTTGTGTGGACTTTGAGTTTTTTTCTGGCCCAGTACATCATCACGGGATTGGGTTTGCCGAGAAAGTATGCCTTTACGCCGGTTACCCTTTCTATTGGCGCGACCAGTGCTCCGCATGCCGGAACCGGGCCCCGCGGTGTGGGACCGGTAATGTCCTGATTGGTTGCGATGAACCTGGCTCCCTCCTGTATAAGATGTGTGGCCTCGATTATGCTCATGTAATCATATTCTTCGGTTTCGCCTACAATTACGTAATCCGGTTTTTCTTTTGTTATACGTACGCCCGCAGATTCAAGTTCCTGGCGGAGTCCGGGGCCGCCTATGACATAGGCTCTGCACCCGTAGTTCTGGTTTTCAAGAAAGTTTGCCGTTGACATCGCAGATGTAAAAAAGCAGTTTTCGTCAGCTTCAAGACCCATCGATGCAAGGCGGTTGCGCAGGTCGGTTGCTGTGTAATAAGAATTGTTTGTTATAAAAAGAAATTTATGATTGCCCTCTTTTAGCCGGTCAACAAATCTCTTTGCACCGGGTATAAGGCTGTTCCCCTTGTTGATGACCCCGTCCATGTCAATAAAAAATGCTTTCTGGTTGCTGAGATCGTCTATGAGATGACTTTCAAGTTCGGGCATAATGGTCCTCTATCTGTTGTTAAGTTTTGCCGCTTCTACGGCTGTCACCACATCACCCGCTGAATAGATATCGCGCAGGCAGAAAGGTTTAACAAATCCCTTGCCGGCCGGGAAAACTGCGAGAAAGGGGATGGAGTTGCTGCCCAGCCTGGACATCAATTCCTCTGCCGCGGGATTTTTACGGGTGATATCTGCCACCATGAAGCGGACGTTTTCATCAGCTAATATTGTTTTTACACGCCTGGTATTGAGTGCTGTTTTTTCAACGAGTTTGCAGTTTGGGCACCAGTCTGCAGTGAAACTGAGGACTGTTATTTTACCAGAGTCCCTGTTAGACATCAGCTGCTCTATGTTGAAACCGGTTTTTTCGGGCTCACTTTCTCCGGGTGTAATAAAAATAAAAGATACGGCGAAGCCGGTAATAATCAGTAGTGCGAGCAGTGCAGATGAGATACGGCGAGATAGCGGGCTTGCCGTGATGTTGCCGTACTTTCCGTACTGCCACAGTCCCATTGATACAAATACCATCAAAACCAGAGTTGAAACAGCATTGTCATGCCCAAGAAAAGATATAAGGTAAACCGAAGTGAATACAAGCAGAAATCCCATTATCACTTCAAGTGTACTCATCCATGTGCCCGGGCGTGGAACAAAGCGCGCAAGCGCGGGGACAGCTGCGAGCAAAACATAGGGCATGGCCATTCCTGCACCAACAGATGCAAAGATCAGGAATATAACAAAAGCGGGTTGAATAAAAGCCCAGGCCAGTACGCCACCAAGGAAGGGGCCGCTGCAGGGTGTAGCAAGCAACGTCGCCAGTACACCCTTTATGAACGAGTCTGAATATCCTCTTCCGGGCCGTGAAGCAGCCCTGCCCGCGAAACCGGGAATATTAATTGTAAAGACGCCAAAGAGGGAGAGGGCCATGGCAAATACAAACACGGCCATTCCTGCTACAAAATATGTCTGCTGAAACAGCCCGCCCCACTTGTAGCCTGAAAATGCAGCCAGGGAGGCAAGAAGAAGGAAGCTTGATATTATGCCCGCTGAGAATAAAAGTCCGTGGTTACGCTGGCTCTGCAGGTCACCTGATTCCCTGTGCTGTATGAGCGCCATAACCTTAAGGCTGACAACCGGGAGTACGCATGGCATAAGATTGAGTATGAACCCGGCAATTATTCCGAGCAGAATGGCCTGTATTATGCCGGTAATTTTTTTATCGATGCAGACAGGCGTGAGCTGTGAAAATTCGGCTGGCAGTTTCGTGATGGCGGATTTGTGTGTGCCTGTTGAAGGTCCGCCATTTACTGCTGAGTCTATGCTTATGGCGGCGCCAGACAGCTCTGAAACATCCAGGGTGATGATGTAATCACGGTCAAAGGGGATGCATACATCGGTGCACTGCAGCATGTTTATGTTAAGCGGCAGCGGGTATCTGCCGGGTTTAAGATCGGGCTGAACATATATGGTGACATTTACAAGGGCATTTTTTTTCCAGATAATAACATGGTCATCGAAACCTGCGGGTGTATATTTTTCACCCGCAGGGTAATCCACCTTTACAAGCCTGAAGCCGACGGGAAGTTTAAAATCAAGTGATGTGGCTTTGCCGATTCCAGGGCCTTTGGGATTTGCGTATATGTACGATTTTTCCGGGATTGTTATTTTTACAGGGAATGTGAATGTTCCACCTGCGGGTGCATTGATAACGGCCGGTACTGCCGCGTCAAGTAATTCGTTACCGGCAAAAGCAGGTTTCCCGGAGGCCGGCGGCAGCAGTAAAGAGAGAGTAATTAAAAGAATTTTGAGTGTTATCCCGTTCATAGTACGCCCTGTTGACAGATATTGTAAGAAATAAATAAGTGTCATTAAAGCATTTTAAGGGGATGTGGCAACTATTTTTATTAACAATTTTTAAGAGTTGTCGGATTAAAAATGCTGTTTTGCGGCATTATACGGGGTCAGAGCCTGATCAACTTTGTAACAAAAAAGGCGGCAAGGGGGCCCGGGACAGGATGAATAAATGTCTGCACCTGAAATCAGCGTGAGGGGGGAATATTTATTAATTCCTTGCGGCTAAAATTACCGATAATTTAAATGATCAGAACCGGATTCCTTTACACGGCTTCAGACACATCATCAGTTTTCAGAACACAGGATTCTCCGAGGACCCAGGACAGTATCAGGTGAATATTTTTTTATCTCTTAAAAAGCACATTGCGGATTCGTCGTTTGTAAAACGTACGGGTGATCTGCGCGAGCTTGAGGATTGGAGAGTATTTTATGTGGATCTTATGTTTCTGCTCTCAATTATTCTTGTTCCTGCCGGTTTTTTTGTAGGGCTGCCTGTACTCATCTCAACGAATAGCTACGGCATTATTGTTATGGACGTTCTTATTATTGTTGTCTCGTTAATATTTGTTACCCGGCGGGTGGATCTTTTAAAAAAAATAATGCTGTTCGGGTTGCTCTACACGCTGGTTATTGTGCATCTTGTGTATTTCGGGCCTTCCTATTCAAGGCCGGGTTGGATTATATTCAGCACTGTAACTGCGTCTCTTATTTTTGGAACCCCGGCGGCTTTTATTTCGGTTGCGCTGAACGCGGCCATGCTTTCAACCATGAGCTTTGCTGATTTTTTGCAACTTGATTCGTGGGCAGAGACGTACAATGAACCGCTTATGACAAGGATGATGTTTATTGTTAATATATCGTTGCTTTCTCTGGCTTCAAGCCTTCCGGTAAGTGTGCTGCTTAACAGGCTGAACGGGTCGTTCCGCAGGGAAAAAGCGCTAAGTGACAGGCTTATTAAAGAGAGCGCCGAGCTTCACAGAATAAATCTTTCGCTTGAAAATGAAATAACAGAGCGCAGGCGATCGGAGGTGGAGAGGGATAAGCTCCAGTCGCAGCTTCTGCAGTCGCAGAAGCTGGATTCAATCGGAAGGCTTGCCGGAGGTATTGCCCACGACTTTAATAACATGCTAAGTGTAATTCTGGGGAATTCGGAAATTCTTCGTGAAGAACGGGAGATCCCTGAAATGTACCGGTCTATTGCCGATGATATTCATACGGCGGGAATGCGTTCTGCTGATCTGACACGGCAGCTGCTCGGCTTTGCGCGCAGGCAGGCTATAAGGCCGGTGCCGGTCGATCTGAACAGTACAATTAACGGTATGATAAAGATGCTCAAACGTCTGATAGGTGAAAACATCAGGCTTGATTGGCGGCCCGGCAATCATGTCTGGAGCGTGAGCATAGACCCGTCGCAGGTGGATCAGATGCTGGTAAACCTGGTCGTGAATGCGCGCGACGCAATTACAGGTGAGGGGATAATAAAAATTGAAACTTCATCTGTTGAAATTGATAAATTATTTGCCATGAATATACCTGGTGCCCTGAAGGGCGATTACACTATGCTTGCAGTGACCGATAACGGCAGCGGCATTGACCGTGAGACCATGGCAAATATTTTTGAACCATTTTTTACCACAAAGCCTGAAGGGATGGGGACAGGGCTTGGGCTTGCAACTGTTTACGGCATTGTCCGACAGAACTCAGGGTTTATAGATGTAAACAGCGAGTCAGGCTCAGGTTCAACATTCAGGATATATTTGCCTCGGTGTGGTTATGATGCTGATGTTGCAAAGAACTCTGAAGGTGGCGCAGTAAACGGAGGAGACGAAACTATACTTCTTGTTGAAGATGAAAGTTCAGTTCTGATTCTCACGTCAAATCTTTTGCGAAAGCTGGGATATAATGTATTATGCGCGTCCGGGCCGGAGGAGAGCATAAAGATAGTTGCGGAGTACAGCGGAAGCATTGACCTTCTGGTTACCGACGTAATTCTTCCGGGGATGAACGGCCGGGTCCTTCGTGATAAAATATTGGCTATAAAGCCCGGCATTAAGTGCCTCTTTATGTCAGGCTACACCAATGATGTTATTGCACACAATGGCATACTGTCTGACGGGGTCAGGCTGATACAGAAACCATTTTCGCTTGAAACACTGGGTACAGGAATAAGATCGATCCTCGATTTGAAGTAGGCAGTGTCAGTTTTTGATGTTCCGCCGTAAACTTATTGACAGTTTTTGCACCACGATGTAAATATTTATTCATCATATTAATCCGTTTTATTATTCGTGTATCGATTACCAGAAAGCCTGCTGTCATTTCATCTGATTTTTTTTGAAGCGCTCTGCCCGGAAAAATTGGAAATATACGACACTAAAGGAGTGATAAACATGGAGGATTTTCGAGACATTGTTAAGAGAAGCAGGAGCTACAGGCGTTTCTACGAAAATAAAAAAATTACAATCGAAGAACTTGAATACATGGTCGACTGCGCGCGAATGACCCCCTCTGCGCAGAACCTTCAGCCCCTGAGATATATTATTGTAACTGACGAAGAGAGGGAAAAAGTCTTCCCGCACTGCAGGTGGGCTGCATACCTTAAAGACTGGGACGGGCCTGAAGAGGGCGAGAGGCCATCGGCTTATATTGTAATACTGTCGGACGCACTTGTTTCTAAAAACGTGAAGTGGGACCACGGCATTGCCGCGCAGACCATACTGCTTGCGGCTGCGTGGAAAAACATGGGGGGCTGCATAGTCGGTTCAGTGGACAGGGAATCGCTTTCAGACGCGCTACGCATAACCGGAAGGTATGTGATTGAACTTGTGATAGCACTGGGTTACCCGAAGGAGCATGTTGTTATCGACGAGATAAGCCAGGATGGTGATATAAAGTACTTCAGGGATAAGCACAATATACACCACGTGCCTAAGAGATCTTTGCGCGATATAATAATAAAGACCGGGGCGTAGTGTGACTGATGAGGAGTTGATGGAGCTTGCCCTGTTGCTCGCAGGCGAAGCCTCGGTCTGCGGCGAGATTCCCGTGGGCGCGGTTGTTGCTAAAGATGGCGCTGTTATCGGAAAGGGCAGGAACCGCAACAGGGAGCTTAACGATCCCACCATGCACGCCGAGATTATTGCCATAAGGGAGGCTGCCTCCTTTATGCAAAATGAACGCCTTACAAACTGCGTGCTATATGTTACAAAGGAACCATGCGCAATGTGCGCCGGCGCAATAGTACATTCAAGGATTGTGCGCGTTGTTATAGGTGCCGAGGATATTAAGTACGGCGCATGCGGCTCGGTTTTTGATGTGTGCGGCAGCGCCAGGATGAATCATGTGCCTGAAATAGGTTTCGGCATGCTGCGGGAAAAGAGTTCATCCATGCTGCGTGAATTTTTTCAGGGCAAAAGAGCCCTGAAAAAAGAAGGTTGATCAGCTGCAGAGAAAATCGGCGTCTATGCCTTCTTTAAGTTTGAGCAGCACAAGCGGTACAGATACAGCCTTGCCGCTTTCACTACTTGTCGCGGGCTTAACCGATACGGAAATGGTTCTCTCCTGAAATTTTTCGTGCAAAAAGACTATCCTGAATTCAACCATATCCCTGCCGGACATTACCGAGCCGTCAAATTCAGGCCAGAAATGGTAATATCCCCTTGTAGCCTTTGTGATCTCGTACGGGTTCTTCCACCCTTCTTCCATGAGCCTGGCAGGCGAATCCCCGTACATAAGAGTAACCTTCAGGCCTGGAATTATGGAGAGAGTGGATTCTTCGAGCACTTCGCCTATGAGGTATGGGAGCAGGTTTGTTCGTGTGTCTGCAGGATGGGCTGTTCCGGTTTCTGAACCACGCCTTTTAAGGAAGAGGTCGATCGCCTCGTAGGCAAGAAAGAGTATGTCCGAATGTTCCTGGAATTTGAACCTGCTTTCGATGCGTGTGTGAATTATGCCCCTTTCGCTTGTTACATACCTGGGAGCGATCCTGTTAAGTACATAAGCTATGATATCATTTCTCTGGAATTTTATGCTTTTAAGAGATTCATCCCTGCCGAGAATTTCGTCCACTGTGTCCCTGACTACAAGTTCCATCAGATTGAAATATTCCATTGATTTTCAATCCCCCTATCATCTCTTTTTTTTGAAACATATTTCGAGTACTTCAATTATATCACTAACGAAATGAAAAGTCAGCCCTTTTTTTATATATGCGGGTATTTCTTCCAGATCTTTACGGTTCTCAGCTGGAAGGATTATATGCTTAATATTGACCCTTTTTGCGGCAATTACCTTCTCTTTTATTCCGCCTACGGGGAGCACCCTGCCCGAAAGAGTAAGTTCCCCGGTCATTGCAAGATTGTCGGGCGCCTTTACCTGTTTTATCATGGAATATATCGATGAAGCCATTGTTACTCCGGCCGAAGGGCCGTCCTTGGGCGTTGCGCCCGCGGGGACATGCACGTGAATGAGCTGGTTTTCAAAAAGGTTGCGGGCTTTTTCGTCATCCTGCAGCAGATGGTTTATGTAGGTGTAGGCTATGTTCGCGGACTCGGTCATTACCTCGCCAAGCTGGCCCGTCAGTTTAAGGCCTGCCCCGCTCTTTACCTTTACCGCTATAGATTCTATCGAAAGGGTTGCGCCGCCCAGTGATGTCCACGCAAGCCCGGTTACTATGCCCGGCTTTGTTATTTGCAGTTTTTCTTCTTCTGTAAAGAGTTCAATGCCCAGGTAATCCCTTATCTGCCCGGATGTGAGCGGTTTGTCGGGGATTTTTTTATTCTTGGCCACGAGTGTTGCTGTCTTACGGCATATACTCTCTATGTTGCGTTCCAGGTTACGAACGCCTGCCTCGCGTGCCCAGCCGCTTATTATCATCATGTAGCCGGCCTTGTCCAGCCTGACGCTGTTCTTTTGCAGTCCATGCGCTTTTAACTGTTTGGGAAGCAGGTATCGGCGCGCGATTTCGTACTTTTCCATTGCGATGTACCCGGAGAGCCTTATTATCTCCATCCTGTCGGCCAGTACGGGAGGTATGGTGTCCAGTGTATTGGCAGTTGTAATAAACAGCACATCGGACAGGTTGAATGGAAGGTCAAGGTAGTAGTCGCGGAACTCGACGTTCTGCTCAGGGTCAAGCACCTCGAGCAGGGCCGAGGCGGGGTCACCCTGGAAGCTCTGCCCCATCTTGTCTATTTCGTCCAGCATAAAGACCGGGTTGTTTGTCCTGGTGACCTTGAGTCCCTGTATAATCTTGCCGGGCATGGCGCCTATGTATGTTTTGCGGTGACCCTTAATCTCGGCCTCGTCACGCATGCCGCCAAGGGATATGCGGAAGAACTTGCGGTTTAGTGCCGCAGCGATGGACCTGCCAAGCGAGGTTTTGCCTACTCCGGGGGGGCCCACCAGGCAGATGATTGATCCGCGCGCGTCGGGTTTGATTTTACGCAGTGCAATAAATTCCAGTATGCGTTTCTTGACATCCTCAAGCCCGTAGTGGTCGTGGGTAAGAATCTTTTCGGCACGTTCAAGGTCAATCGAATCCGGGGATGAAGTGTTCCATGGCAGAGAGAGTACGGTGTCTATGTAATTTTTTGTGACCGAGTATTCGGACGATGCGGGTTCCATGAACATGAACCTGTCGATCTCCTCGTTTACCTTGTCCTTTACTTCACCCTTGAGCTTGAGGTCTTCGACCTTTTTGCGCATCTCTTTGCCTTCAACGCTCCGTTCATCCTCGTCTATGCCAAGCTCGGTCTTTATGGCCTTGAGCTGTTCACGCAGAAAATAGTCGCGCTGCTGCCGGTCCACCTTGTCGCTTATCTGGTGCTGTATTTTTTTCTGAACGTCCATTACCTCCATCTCTTTGTGCAGCAGGTGGAGTACGCGCACCAGGCGCAGGCGCACATCAAGAGTTTCGAGAACATCCTGGTAGTCCTTCTTCTCTATGTTAAGTATGGATGTGACAAAGTCCGCGATTTTGCCCGGTTCTTCGACGTTGAGCATGGTGAGCTTCATCTCTTCTGTAAAGAGAGGGTTGTTGTCGGAGAGAAGCTTAAGCTGCGAGAGTACCTCGCGCGTAAGCGCCTTTATTTCGAGCCGGTTCTTGCGGCCAAGGCTGTCGTTAAGATACTGTACTTCGGCCATGAGATATTTTTTCTGTTCAACGGGCCTGATGATCCTGAAGCGCCGGACGCTGTTTATAAGGACGTTTACTCCGCCGTCGGGAAGGTTAATCTTCTTCAGTACGCGGGCAGCGGTGCCGTAGGTATAAAGGTCGTCAAAGTCGATCTCACCTTTTTCGTCGTCACGTATAAGAACAAGGCCTATGGTGCGTGATTCCCCCAGCACCCTGTCTATGACCTTGGTGAACCTTCCCTGTGAAATAATCAGCGGCGTCACAATACCGGGGAATATGGGCCTGTATCGTATTGGTATAAGGTAAATCTGGTCGGGAAGAACATGGTCAATGTTAACCAGGTCACTCTCCAGAATTTCAGCATCGATCGAGAATTCACTCCCGTCGGTCATGATGTCATCTATTTCCATTAAAACTTCTCCAGTTCTGTGTAAAGGGCTACTACACAACAGTGTGCATATTAATCAAGGTTTTTACAGTAAAAAAAAGGATTAATTCAATGTACATCAATTGAGGGATTTTTCAAGTGTGTAATAATGCTGATTTTGTAGAAGAAAACTTTTAACGAAACTGTTCGTATACAGCAACCTTCCCTTTGCTCTGCTGGCACGTGTATATCGCTCTGGATGTTTTACAGGAGGGGAGGAATATACTTTATGTGGTTGGCAGTAATTTCATTATGGCTGCCGGGATCTTATTCAAGAATGGTATATTACTCGTACTGGGGTTTTAAAAGGTAACCCGCCCTGCTGCTGCACCGGGCAGTCTGAATATACAGGGCTTAAGATGCTGTAATCGAGTAATTTGACGGGTCCGGGTGCTCTAAAAATTATAAAATTTACTTGCCTAATTGCCGTACAATGCTATCAATGATGACAAATTTATTTGGAGGATCGGTTCGATGGGAATTAAAACAAAAAATATTTTTTTACTAATGGCAGCTGTAATAATCAGTTTTTCATTCGTATCTGCATTACATGCTGAACCGTTTAAAAGCCCCAGTTTTGGCGGCGCGACAGGACTTATATCCACACCAACGTCTCACACGGGATGGGAAGGTGCTGGATTCGGAATTGATGTTGCATATCACTATATCGATGCTAATGACGATGTAAATGATGACGGGTATAGCATTCCGCTGGTGCTGCTTCACCTTGGTGTTGCAGGCAGCAACCTTGAGATAGGTTTTGCCTATGATGACCAGCCGGACCGGGCTGCTGATGATGAAACCGATGATATGCTTATCAGCGCCAAGTGGGAATTCACAGAGGGGCTCGCCATAGGCGGAAATGCCCAGCTCATGAATCTGAATACCGGTATTGATGGTGATGAAAGAAATGACTTTCAGGTTTACCTGGCTGCGACATACCCTGGAAATTTTTTCTCAATGCCCGCGGAAACAACAATAGTAATAGGCCATACATTTATTGATGATGAGTATAATGACGACGACAATGAGAATATCGATTTTTCAATGGGATTTGACCTTGACTTTGCACCGCAGTTATTTAAGCATTATGTACACTGGATCAGTGATTTTGCGAACTATTCATACAGCACCGAGCCGGGCGGCGCTAATTCAGATAACAGAGGTGCGTTTAATACCGGCCTCAGGTTTGCACTCATGAGAGACAAGCAGTTTAAACTTAACCTTGACCTGATAATTACAGATGCCCTTGATGAGAACAGGGACTGGGCTGCAGGTGCAGCTTTCGGTATGAGCCTGTAATAAAAATGGCATGTTTAAACAGAAGAAGCGGCATCTGCCGCTTCTTCTGTTTAATGAACTTATGATACTATTCATATAATTGTATTGACCGTGAAACTGATTGTGTGTAAATATTCAGTTACAGGGCATACATGGTGACAGGTCCTGCGATGCAGTAGCAGTCTTATGTTTTTCAGGAAACTGCCTGTATTTGAATTCCGGATTTTCTGGTGAAAAGCCGGACAACTGCCGGAGAACTTATATGATTAAGCGTAAAAACACACAACAGGTTAAGGCAGGATCACTTCTCATCGGCGGCGGCGCACCCGTAAGCCTGCAGTCCATGACCAATATCCCCATAGAGGAGACTGAATCGAACATAAGGCAGATACATGAACTGGAAAGTTGCGGAGTGGATATGGTCCGCCTTGCCATTCGAACTGAAAAGTCCGCGTCGCACCTGCGTGCCATTGCCGCTGCTGTTAAAATTCCGCTCGTGGCGGACATACACTTTGATTACCGCATAGCTATCGCCGCAATGGAGGCAGGCGCAGCAAAGATCCGCATCAATCCCGGAAATATAGGCGAGGAATGGAAGGTGCGCGAGGTTGTGGCTGCGGCTAAGTCCAACGGCGTGCCGATTCGTATAGGGGTCAATGGCGGATCGATCAACCGCAAAAAATACTCGCACG
>JAAYBQ010000281.1 GCA_012730035.1 Spirochaetota bacterium | reverse complement strand
AGGTACGGATATGAAAAAGTTTTATAGTATCCTGCTGCTGATGATGCTTGCATTTCTGCCATCGTGCTCATCGCACAATGTCAGAATCGAGCCTGGTCAGCAGGGGGAGGCTGCTTATGATTTTAATCTTCCTGATCAGTACGGGAACATGGTGAACTTAAGCGGTCTTTTAAAAGGGAGCAGGGGAGCGGTAATCGCCTTCTATCCAAAAGACGACAGTAAAAACTGAACTCCCGAATTTGTTGAGTTTCAACAAAACATAGAGCAGTTCAGATCAAGAAAAATTAAAGTTGTAGGTATCAGTGTTGATTCAGTGGAGTCGCATAAAAAATTTGCTGAAAAACACAGCCTGAAGGATGTTATACTTCTTTCGGATGAGAAAAAAGAGATTGTTGAAAAATACAATACGGAACACTGGCTGCTTCCAGTATCCAAACGTGTTTACATAATAGTCGATGCTTACGGAAAGGTTGTTTACAGGCAGGATACGGGTTTTTCACTGCTCGAAAACCAGACTTCCACGCTTATATCCGAGATCGACAGAATTATAAAGTAGAGCCTTCATTGATTCTACCCGGTTTTATTCAATTGCCCGGAGAATTTTCCGGGCAATTGCCATTTATGGCGATCTATTCGCTGTAATATGCGTCGATTACGTCATGCATATTGTTAAGATGCGGCACTATGTTCGTGACACTCGCGGGTGATGAACATTTAACTGTGCAGAGCATTTCTGCTCCGCAATTATCGGCAGAGCATGACATTTTTTCAACATCGATGTTCCTGCGCGAAAAGAATGATGCGAGTGTGGTAATGGTGCCCGCATGTTTTTTTGCCCTTATAACGAGTGTGTGGTTATTCATGCATGTCCTCCGTCAGCATATTTATATTTTCTTTCCCGGGGGGAACCATGGGGTAGACATTGTACTCGCCGGAAATGTTTATGTTCACCAGGCAGGGCCCGGGTTCTTTAAGCGCAGATTCAAGTTGTGCCATGTCGATCCGGGCAGCGTTCATGTCTATTCCCCTGATGCCGAAACCTGAAGCTATGGTGCTGAAGTCCGTATGTGTCCTGAAACTTGTTGCTATAAATTTTCTGCCGTAAAAAAGTTCCTGCTGCTGCCGCACAAGACCCAGCTGGCCGTTGTCAAGTATGATTACCTTCACGTTAAGCCCAAGGTCTGCCAGTGTGGCAAGCTCCTGTATGTTCATCAGGATCGAACCGTCTCCGCTGAAGCATAATACTGTTTTTGTTTTGTCGGCAAGGGCTGCACCTATTGCCACGGGCAGTCCGAACCCCATGGTGCCGAGGCCACCGGAGGTAAAGAAAGTTCTTCCCACTGGGAAGGGGTATGTGCGAGCAACCCACATCTGGTGCTGCCCGACGTCCGTTGCAACAATTGACCCTTCATGTGCTAAATTGCTGACAGTGCGTATTATTTCAAGGGGATGGTAACCCGGAAGCTGAAAGTCTTTATCATGTATTTTTTTCAGTTCATTGATTCTTGATATCCATCCGCTCCTGTCTTTTTTTTCCGAATAGTTGACAAGTGCTTCAAGAAAATCGCCTGCGTCAGATACTATCGAGAGGTCGCTCCTGCGGATTTTTCCAATCTCGGCGGCATCGATGTCGGCATGTATTATTCGAGCGTCAGGGCAGAATCCATTCGTGTTACCTGTTGTACGGTCATTAAATCTTGCACCTATGCATATTACAAGGTCAGCCTCGTTGAATGCGGTGTTGGTGCTCAGGTTTCCGTGCATACCTATGAGCCCCATATAAAGCGGGTGGTAATGGTCGAACGTCGACAATCCCCTCAATGAAACCGCTACGGGGACAGACGCTTTTTCGGCGAATATACGCAGGGCTTCTTCTGCGCCTGAAAGTATAACACCTCCCCCGGCGTATATAACAGGTCTTGCGGATTTATTAATTGCCTCTGCAATTTCTTTAATTTCTTTTTCACCGGGAGCGCTCTTAGGCGGGAGCGGCAGTGGATCGGGTATACTGTCGATTTCAATTGACTGGTTTTGTATGTCTTTTTGAACATCAACAAGTACGGGCCCGGGCCTTCCTGATGCTGCTATATTGAAGGCGTCGCGCATTATTCCCGGCAGGTCGCCGATATCCTTGACAAGGAATGAATGCTTGGTAATTGAAAGTGAAAGCCCGAAGGTGTCCACCTCCTGGAATGCGTCAGTGCCGATAAAAGGGAGGGCAACCTGGCCTGTTATTGCAACCACCGGAACCGAGTCCATCTTCGCGTCTGCTATTGCTGTAAGAAGATTTGTCGCCCCGGGACCTGAAGTCGCAAGGCATACAGCCGGTTTCCCGCTTCGTCGCGCCATCCCCTGAGCTATAAATCCCGCACCCTGTTCGTGCCGGGCCAGTATGTGTTCTATACCGCTCTCGTGCAGTTCGGTATAAAGAGGAAGGTTTGCTGATCCGGGTATTCCCGTTACTACATCTATTCCCTGTTTTTTAAGCGATTCAACAATTATCTGCGAACCTGTAAGTTTCATGGGGCCTCCTTTGTGCCATAAAATAAAAAAGCCCCGTCCGGTCTGTACCGGGCGGGGCTTGTATTTTCGTTATTATCGTTTTCCCTACGGCACAGACCTGTATGTATGTTTGCACACCACCACGACCACAAGTACTGCGAGGTTAACAAGGATTAATGATGTGTTCAACTGTCTGTTCATAGAGTTTTTTTTAATGTGAATCAAATTTAGCCATGGGTGAAAATTATGTCAATATTTTTTACCGGGTAAAAGTATTTTTATTATTTTTTAGTGAAATATTGTGATTTAATTCCTCCCGCCGACTTCGGCGGCGGGAGGAATAGAGCCTCTTAATTTATGAAATGATTAAGGGGTTAACATTGTTATTTTTTTGTGATATTTAATTTTTAAGCAGAGACTTATCTCGAAGTCATTGCCAGAGGCTTCTTTAATTATTTCCCGAAATTTTGAAAAACAGAGAACAGTCTGATTGTTAATTCCAGTCAATCCGGTTAAGTGAAACTTTGCGTGTATCTGCTCCATATTAAAGCTGGACATTTTCTGACGGTCAGAATTTGACCATATCTTTTTTGTGTCATGCCCCTGGTATGGCGGAGAATTCTTGACGTGCTCATACCCTGCGGATAGATTTAATAAGTCACGGTTCCGGAAAATAATTTTACGCTGATCCGTTTAAAAAGATGCAAAGTGCGACAGAAAATAGAATGTCAGAAATAAAAAATACTGATAAAGGACATCCTGTAGAATGGCCTCTCAGGCAGGTTATCCCCGTGCATGACGTTAACCTCCTGAGGTTCAGCCGTGATACATCGGGGCTCCTTGACAACCTGCACCTGCAGGCCTTCATAGTGCGGGACGGCAGCGTGTGCTACAGCAACAGTGAGCCCGGCGCGGCGGAGATTCAATTCACCAGGATGAATGAGGAGTCCCCTGCCGCAAATGGTATCGAGCTGTGCCTCCGCCTGTGCAGGAGCGTGGTAAAGACAAGGGTCTTTGAAAGCAACGGTACGGGCTACATGGAGACGGGGATCAGCTTCAACGGTACACCGGCCAGTCTGTTCGTGGCGAATGCGGGATACACGGGCCTTTCATTCGCAGGGTATGTCAATCATGCCTGTAGGGCGGGCGGAATAAAAAGGGTGCTCATTGTTGATGACAACAGTAACGTGCTGGATATATACAGTGCCATGCTGGAGATGCTGGGATATGAAACTTTTGCTTTTACCGATCCGCATACGGCTATGAATAAGATGTCATTAGCGGACTTTGATCTACTTATTACAGATTATGACATGCCGGGCATGAACGGATTTGAACTCTGCACAAAGTTAAGCATGACAAGGCCGGGACTCCCTGTTATCATTATGAGCGGTTCGGACCATTTCCCCGGCAAGATCAGACGCAGTGGATGCTGCAAAATACCCGTATCTTTCATGAGAAAGCCTTTCATGTATGACAATCTGTGCGCGAGGCTTGAGGTCATGGAATTCTTCTACACTCTGGAATTTTACTGCCGCCATTTTCGTAATACTTTATAGCTATCCGATCGGCCCGTGTAATAAATTTTTAGCAAATTTTTCACCATCACGCCTGCCCAGGTCATAAACATACTGCAGCCCTTCAGGATCAGTGTATTCCCATTTTGTTATCCTGATTTCTTCTGAAGGCTGCACATAAACCACATCCCCGCCTTTCGGGATGACTTTATCTTTGTATCTCCTGGTTAGCATTACAAGCTTTTTCCCGCTGCAGTCATCAAGCAGCATTACAGGAACATTGTCGATCACGCCGCCGTCCAATGCCACCTTTTTACCAAGCTGCATCACTGGAAGTAGCGGGGGAGCACACGATGAGGCAAGGATCAGGTCTGCAAGATCTTCACGCGTAGGGCATTCACTGACAGGTATAACCTCGCCTTTAAATCCTATCTTTGAAGAAAAAACCGGGTGAAGCGGGTAAAAGACATGTTTTTCTATACTGTATGTGACAACGCTGATAAAAGCCGCAAGGCGCGCTCCCATCCAGAACGGGGGCCTGGATACAAGTATGCGTATCTCGGGACCGTTTTTAAGTTTTTTCATTACATCATCATTCAGTCCGTAAAGAATCGCGTCCCGGTACATTTTATAATGAGGGAACATGGGCTTTCTGCTGAACAGATTGGACAGGTAAATGTTTTTTTTATTGATACCTGTCGCTTTTTTAAAATAGCTCAGTATATCCTCTGCATCAGCAGCAAGTGAAAAGCATGCAAAGGCAGCTCCCGCACTTACACTTGAAACAACTGACGGATTTATATTAAGCGCTGGTGCAACCGTGTTCCAGAAACCAAGCTGCCAGAAACACCGGCTGCCGCCGCCGGCAAAAACGACTGATTTGAATACTGTATTATTATTCATTTCTGTGTAATTATTCTCCTTGTTCCAGGCACCGCATCTGCCCCGCCGGTAACTGCAGACGTATCCGCCCCATACTCAACACGGTGAAGTGAAGGCTGCCTTATAATCCCTTCTTTGCCGGCAATCCTGGAAAATATTATTCTCAGCGATTCGATACATGCAGAAACAAGTATTACGGCTGATTTAATTTTATCCTTTAAACCCGGTCTGCCGAATGTATTATTATACAGTCTGATTGTGTCAAGTGAAAGTCTTCGGGTGATACTGGTAGGAGAAAATAGCATTGCTGCGAAAAGCGCGGGCCTGTAGCGCAAAGCTTCATTGCGCATCATTACGATTCTTGCTCTCATGAAATCGTCTGTTACAGGGCTCGCGGTTTTTTCATAACAGATTGTAGTGTTGTTCCACTTTAGTCCAGTGTTTTCACGAATCTCACAATCACTCACGGCTTTAATATATCCCCTTGCAGCGGTGCGCGCCATTTTCATGATGGCAGGTCCGCCGTTTCTGTATTTGCTTTTAAATGCGTTATATAAGTATTTTTCATGGTCGCTGGCGTTTTTGAAATGCGGATGGTCAAAGCTGAGTTCACCCGCGCCATGCTGGTTCCGGTAGGGGATTTGCTTCAGTCGGCCTTCGCTTTCAAGTTTTTCATAAAGCCCGGTTGTAGGCCAGGGAGTGTAGTTCATGAACTGTACCATGTCCGAGTTAAGGCTGTTTACCCAGTTAATTTCATCGATTATAGTATCGGCGTCATGGTGGTCCTGGAAAAGTATGGTCGATGCAAGCACTGCAATTCCATGAGACTGAAGCTCTTCGAAAAGTTCCCTGAGGTCAATACCTTTAACCTTGTCATGTGTGTTGGTCTTCGATTCAACTCCGACCCATACCCTGCTTATGCCCATCCTTACGAAAAAGTCAATTCCAAGCTGCCTGATAATGTTTGCAGAACAGAAGAGCACAAAAGAATAAGTCTTTTTTTCCATCTCCATAAGTTCAAGGAGTTCAATTCCTCGCTCTTTCTGCATCAGGAAATTTTCATCCATAACCATGAAGTTGACCGCTCCGAGTTCCTGTTCAAGTTTTATGCAGGTATTGAATACGTCGCGTCCCGCAGGGAGCAGTGGAAGGTATTCTTTTTTAAACATGTGCGATGTGATGCAGAATGTGCATCCGTTTTTACAGCCTGTACCTGTAAGCAGAACAGATCCCCTGGGGTTGGACTTCATGCCGTATGTATAGTTATACACCGGGTTGCGCAGAACCGGGTGAACAAGCGGCGCAGATGTATCCTCACCGAAATATTCCCTGAGCCAGCGTACTCCTTCACCCTTGCATGCCTCGTCATGGGGGACAATGTCTGCAAGATCAGGTATAATAGTTCCGTAGCCTCCAAGAAGTATCTTTGTATCAGGATAATGCATGCGTATGTATTCGGCCATGCGCTTTACCTTAAGCACATTCGGTACAATGAATGAAATGGCAACGTGTGTGTATCCGTTTTTCAGCTCATTAGTGAATTCTTTCCATGAAGGGAAATCGATTACCGTGCTTTGCGCTGAAATATTTTCTGCAAGAAGATACAACGCAAAGCTCAGATACGATTGCCGCGGCGAGTGTACACCCTGAGCCCGTGTCACCTGGTTGTTTAAAAGTTCCATCTGCATACCGAGTGCTTCGGCGTACCTGTCCTTAATTCCGTATGGACCGAAGACAGAGGTAAACAGCACGCGGTGATTCTGCGTAATCATATTATTCATAGTTGTTATTGACCGCCTCAGTATATGTAACAGGATTAGGGAGAATCGGGTTGCAAAGATTTGTACTGATTTTCTAAATGAAGCGGCAGGGATAGCTATATGAATGGAATTGTAATAGTGTACGTTGTCCCGTTTTTCGAGTCTGAGGTTATTGTTCCGTTGCACTGATTGACCATAATTTTTACAAGGTTAAGCCCGAATCCCGGACTGTATGTCAGGGTATGCGGATGTGGCAGGCCGATTCCATTATCATGAATGAGTATCTTTATCTGTTTAACATCAGGCCTTGAAAGGCTTACGTTGATAAGCCCTTTTCGTTTGTCGGGAAAAGCATATTTAAGTGAATTGGTTACAAGTTCATTAATTATTATTCCAATTGAGAATACGATATCCTGTTTTATGTGAAGGTCCTCGATCTCAAAGAGAATGCTGATTGAATCATCGGGAATGAATGTGTGTGATATCTCTTTAAGAAGATCACCAAGATAATCCTTGACATGTATATGAGTGTATTCTTCTGAACGGTAAAGTTTGTCGTAAATACGCATCATTGTTAATACACGCCCCGACATCTCTTTCAGTATCGCGGACGATTCTGAATTGACACCGCTT
>JAAYBQ010000280.1 GCA_012730035.1 Spirochaetota bacterium | reverse complement strand
GCAACCAACAAGATCATTCCGGATTAATAAGTGAGCGCTGTAGCTGAACCCCCTTACCAACCCCGGGGGATCAGCGGAAGCGCATAGACTGAATAACGGTTTAGAAATAAGTACGGGTAACAACAAACGCTCAGGGGTTAAAACAAAAAATTTTGCCGGAAGGGATGCCGGGGGAATGGATAAGGAGCCGACGCCCTGCGGCATTGACATTATTGACACTAACCGGATATGACGCAGGGCGAGCCTTCCAGGTGGAGGGGATCTTTTACCCCGGAACCTGGTAGGCGGTCGGCAGCTGCTACATGATATTTATAAAAGCTTTTATTACCGGATAATATAAGCGGCGTCCCGGGAGGTAAAATTTTACAAATTAAGGGCGGGCGGGGGAGCGTGGTGGCCGTTAAGTGACATGAACGAAAACACTAAATGAAAAACCAAAAGTATGGAGCCGCTCAGCTCTGCTGATTGGCGCACCTCCTGCCCTTTTCGCAGGAAGTGTGACAAAGGCGGAACCTTGAACTAAAAAGACCTACACAGCATTATCCATTAATGATTCAATTTTTTTTATTAATTGATCTTCAGTTACTGGAATTATAAAACTAAAATAATCCTCCATACCTGAGATCGTTATTGTAAAAATATAATGTTTCCATTTTTCGAGCTTATCAGCTCTCGGAATACCCTGAACACCAGAGATGTCCGTTTCAAGTCTATTGAAAGAAAAAGAAGATAAAGCATTAACATTAAGATAAAGATCATCAGAAAGTTGTATATAATAAGCGTCATTTGTACGCTGCCATATACCTTTGTTGAGTTTAATAAAATGCATAATGCCACCCCGTGTTGTTTTAGATAAATGTCTGATTTTATTTTCTATGAGATTTGAAGACCCGGAACTTTGAAATGAAACACTTTGTGATATGGTAGATTTTTGATCACCATCGTAACAATCATCATCTTCATCTTCCAGAGAAGCAGAATCCCGGGATAGCCCTTTAGAACGATAAAATTCATCATTATTTGGATTCTTTTGTACTGACCTGTTATCAATCTGGTCTTTAGTATGAGATTTACCATCAAATCTGGGCAAATAACCTCCTCTGATTATTTAATCATTTTCAATAGATAATTTTAGTGATTTGCATTTATTAGAAACTATCACAAATAGTAGTTACATGAAAATTATGCATAAATTAACATTCTCATGCTTACTGTGACAACAGGTGGCAGAGTGGAGCCGTTCAGCTCTGCTGATTGGCGCAGCTCCTGCCCTTTTCGCAGGAGCTGTGACAAAGGCGGAACGCGAAAAAAAATGGAATGATTTAAACAACCAAGCGAAACGAAGAAGAAGAATAAATGTTTAACAAAATTAAAAGTATAAATATAAGATTAATTAGCAACAGACTTTTTAGTATGTTCTTCAATTTTTGCCTGACAAAGTGCCATTTGAGCTTGGAGTCTAAAAGAAAATGCTTTTTCCTGCCCCTTAAAATAACCAATAGCTGTTGTAAATAAAATAAAAACTGCTTCAATCACAATAGAACTTAAGAAACGTTCAAGAATATAACAAATAATAACTCCAAACACAAGACCTATGATAAAATTAATAATAACTGTTATATTGGCTTGAGTATATAATTTATCTGCATAAACTTGTATTATTCTAGGATTATATTCTACCATTTTATACCTCGCATAATTTTGATTGTACTTTAAGCCTGCTGAAAGGCTAAAAAACAAATAATAGCTATCTCACTAAAATGTCTATAATTAAATATAAAGATTATGAGTTCTTCAAACAGATGATGACAACGAACCGCTATGGTCTAAAAACAGATCATTTTTATGTCCATATAATATAAGATTATGCCGACATAAAAGGCAGAGGGCTTTAATATGGGCAAACTGACCACTAACAAAGACCAGCTGATACGCCAGGTTGACCAGCTGCTTAATTCAAAGAGCCTTGACACGCTGAACTCTGAGGAACTGCAGTACATTACCCGGCAACTGCTTGTTGACCGCCTGAAAGATGAACTCAAGGTTGAGCTTAAAAAATCGAATGTTGATGTTGAGAGCCTGCTGGACCGCTGGCTTACCACCTTTGATTCTGATGCTACACGCGAGACCTACGGTAAAGGCCTTGAGATTTTCTTTAACTGGCTGGAGATGCACAACAAGGATGTGTATAACCTTAACTCCATTGATATTGATGATTATGTGAACTATATAAAGAAACAGTATTCCATGAACAATTCGATCCGGGAACGGATCGCTGCAGCTTCGAGCTTCTTCTCTTTTCTTGAACGGAATGATATTATTGCAAAGAATCATTTTAAAGGTTGCGCAAGGCCTCCTAAGCCTTTTGAGACAAAGGGTCCGGAGGATGTTCCCGGAGATACTGAGCTGCAGATTATTTTTGACTCACTGAATGAGGAGCTGGAGGCCTCGGGTAAAGGTTCCGAAGGAAAGAAACGCCAGGCACGGGTACTGATTGGTGTACTTAGTGTTATTGTTCACCACGGTATAAGGTGTGGTGCCCTGCCCTCCTTCACCGTTGATAAAAACGGCAGGTACAGAGCAGAGAGCAAGGGTAAAGAGATTAAGGGGAATATTGACCCCGAAGTTGCAGGCAGGCTCAGGGAGCTTGGTTATGACAGGTCCAGGCCGTTCAGGGATATGAAGGTTAATTCGATCCAGAAGAGTCTTGAGAGGTTTAATAAACGGCTTGTGCTTGAAGGAAAACTACGAACAGTTTACAGCCTGCATGACTTGAGACATTATGCTGCAGTGAAGTATTATTCTGAGGGTAAGGATATTATTGCTACGCAGAGGTACCTGGGGCACAGCAGTGTGGCGGTGACGCAGGTGTACCTGGCGAGTCTGGGGAGTGAATAAGAAGCTTGAAATTATTATTTGAGTGTGTATAAGAGAATTATACGAATTTTTTATAGATGTAAGAAGAAGTAAAAAGGTATTATT
>JAAYBQ010000279.1 GCA_012730035.1 Spirochaetota bacterium | reverse complement strand
TTTCTGTATATTGCTGAAAAACTTGTTGAGTGGTATCATCCGGGAATTGGATCTGTAGCCGGAGCCACCTACCCTGAACAGCTGGAAAAAATTTCTAAAATTTTTCTCACATCGGGTAAAGAGATCCCCTATCTGATACCGGGAGTAGGTACGCAGGGCGGAAGTATATCTGATGTAATGGCGGTACTTAACCGTTATCCGGATAAAACCATTCACAGAATTAACTCATCCAGTTCGCTTAATTACGCGTATAAAACATTCACAAACATGAATTATGGCGATGCGGCAGTTTGGGCTCTAAGTGATATGAACCTTGAAATTGAGAATATTAAATAATCTGTTTTTCCGCGATGGAGGGGAGAATCACATATTTACAAGTCGAAAATTGTAGGGGAGCTTGACGTACTCATTCCCTGTTTCATTATAAAATTGCTGCATATCGTCCTCACTCTGGAATGCGACAAACTGCGGGTCTTGACTGTAGACTTTCTTCAGGTATGATGATACACCGCCGTAAATGCCAGACTTAACAAGTACAGCCGACTCACTGTGAAGTATCCTGGTAAAATTGCGTGAATCTTCTGAAATTATGTAAACAGGCGTAATCAGGCTGTAGCATTTATCCATTCTGTCATGTGCAGCAATATTCCGGGATACCTGAAAAAATCTGAACGATGATGATTCGGGGATACTGTGAAAAACATTCATTCTTCGATGGAGAGTATCGGTTTCATATTTATCTATCAGTTTTAGCAGAAAATTCTCATCAATAATAATATCTGAATAGATGACCAGGTTAATCACCCTGTTCCCGTTCTGTGAAGATGATCTGAACAGACTTTCAATGCCTGAATAAAGGGTGTCCTGCTGCGAACATTCAGTATGCAGATCTATTACATAACGTTCTGTTAAACGAGCGAATCGTTCAAGGTCCCAGGATGCGGTTTGATCTCCGTTGAATTTCACTCCCCTGGTAAAAATCGCATCAGAAGGTTCTGAGAAATCCGGAAGAAAAAAAATACTTCGTGAAAGTCCGGTTTTATCCTCCACATAATCTGAAATGCGCGTAATGTCATCGGGTGTAAAATTCCATCCGCTCTGAAAGTAATAAGGCGGCTTCTGTTGAAATTCAGCTTTATACTGAACAGCCGTTGCCCTGATCTGTGTACCGGGTAATATCATAAGCGGATAAAGTTCTATATAGTCACCAAGTCCGTTATTTATGAGGGTATCAACGGTCTTCATAAAATTTTCAGGTGAATCACCCGGAAGCCCCGGTATAATGCCTATCTGCAGTTCTATACCCGCATCTTTAAGGTGGCGCATTCCCGCAAGTTCTTTTTCTGTATTACTGTCTCTGTTGATCAAACCGAGAGCTCTTTTGTTCATGGATTGAAGTCCGACTTCAAGGCTCCTGAATCCCGCGTCATACATCAGTTTTGCAGTTGAAGCGTCAATGCGGTCTGTGCGTATCTCTGTATGCAGGTTCACGCTGTGATTAAGCCCTTTTAGAAGCTTCAGCTTATCCGTGAAATCAGATGACCTGTCAAATGTGGGGCTAAGTATGTAAATCTCTTTATAGTTAATAGTTGATTTAATGCTCCGGATAAGTAAATCAAATGAAATTTCCCTTACTTTGCGGTAATTCCTTGAATAGTAGCAGTAACTGCATCTGTAAGGGCAGCCCCGTGTCAGTTCAATAAAAACAGAAGAGTCATTGTTCGAATCCAGTCGTCTTGAGGTTAGAGGTTCACATAAAGTTGATACGTCCACAAGAGCATCATCAGGCTGTACAGCAACACGGTTTTTATTCACATCTATTACCGGAATGTGCCGGGAATCCAATAACATACTAAAGAACCATTCACCCTCGCCGGTTATAAAATAATCAACACAAGGACGACATTCAGAGAGCGAGTACGATCCCTCTGCAATTTCAGGACCGCCGAAAATTATTTGAGTTTCCGGTAAATATTCTTTTACCTTCTCTGCAAGAAAAAGATTCCGTTCTACATTCCATAAATATGATGTGAAAGATAGAAGATCAGGTTTTATATTAAGAATATACTTAAGTATAAGTTCATCGGAGCAAAAGTTTGAAAGAACTGAAGGTAGTGTTTCACAAACAACCTGAGGATAATGGTTACATATATAACCTGACAATGAAGCTGATGCATAATTAATATTTCCGTTAACATAACTGAAGGAATGATCAGTGAGCGGAAGCTGTATAAAAAGAATCTTCATAATAAATATATACCATTAAAACAGAGTTGAAATTATTATAAGCCTGTATTACGATGAACAAATAAAAAAAATGACCGAATAATACAATGACAAAACGAAGTCAGGATAAAAAGAAAAACATTCTCTGTATTGATGACAGCAGGCTTAACCGTGCGTTTATCCGTAAAGCCCTGGAACCTCTTAACTTTAACGTTGACGAGGCCGAGACAGGACAGAAAGGTCTGGACTTGCTTGCTGATTCAGATTATGACCTGATACTTCTCGATATTGTTATGCCCGAGATGGACGGGTTCACCTTTCTCAAGGAATTAAAAAAAAGGGAACGGGAGGATTTTATTCCCGTAATCCTGATGACTGCCCTCGATGACCTGAAATCAAAAATAAAGGGACTCAACACCGGCGCTGATGATTATCTGCTTAAACCGCTCAATGAAGAGGAGCTGATTGCAAGGGTTATGTCTCTTCTGCGGCTGAAAAAAGCGAATTCTGAATTATACGAAAAGAACAGGCAGATTAAAAGAGAACTCGAGGCAGCAAAAAAAATCCAGCAATTCGTAATACCCCATGATTTCAGTTATGTCAAATCTCCAGGTGTGAGCGGACGATATATACCTATAGAAGATATTGGTGGGGATTTTTTTGACTGCTATGTTCTTGATGATAAAAGAACAGCATTTCTGATTGCAGATGTTACAGGTCACGGTATACCCGCTGCCCTCACAATGACCATGTCTAAAATGCTTTTCAGTATATACGCACCAAAATATGACAGCTCGTCGGGACTGCTTAAGGACATCAACCGGCAGCTTAATGGAATGATGCTGGATACGCAGTACATTACGGCATTTTATCTGATATATAACAACGAGACAAGACAGCTTAATTATTCAAATGCAGGCCACACCCGTGCCCTCTTCTACAGGGCGGACAGGAACCAGATACTGGCGCTTGATACTTTCGGTTTTTTCCTGGGCATTATGGAAGAGGTTGATTACGAAGAAAAAATCATCGATGTAAATAAAGGTGACCGCCTGTTTATTTATACGGATGGTATTACAGA
>JAAYBQ010000278.1 GCA_012730035.1 Spirochaetota bacterium | reverse complement strand
TGTCCGGATTCAGTTCAAACACACCCTCGTATGGAAAAAACCTGCAGAACGTGCAGTCATCCTCAACAGGGAACTTTGCGCGGAACGACCTGTAAAAAAACTTCAGTTCATTCATTTTAATCGTGTACTGCCTGGCGCTTTCAACAATAAGCGCGAACCTTGATTCCGGGGACTTTTTACCGTTCCTGGTTACAAGTATTATTGCAACACGGCCTATATTCATGCCCGCGATTCTTTTGTATTCCTTCATACCAGGTGCGCTGAAAAATTCCATATAGATCTCCAGGATTAAATCATTGAACGGAAGTTTTGCCACTGAAACACCGAGGGCGCAGAGAAAAAATAAATCTTTTACACAGCCGAAGAAAACGATATTTTCATTCGCCGATTAAAACATGTAATCCTTTATTTAAAACAATTCTCCCTGTGTGCTCTCTGCCTCTGTGGCAGAATTTCAATATTTTTATACGTGAGGTTTTTTAAACAACAAAAAAATCGGGACGATTCCTTTTTCGGTTAGAAAAAAATATGGCCGGAGATTTTCATAATCGCGGCCATATTTATGCTTCTGCTTGCGTTTGTAGATGTTCTTCGGCGTTTCCGCCTTTGGAGGTTTTTTTATGTCCAGCCTTAATCCCCTCCTGAGCTCCTTCACTTTTTTATCCATATCAGGTCTCCTGTGTTTAGTAATAATCCGTCCCGCAACAACCTGTTAATAGAAAGATACTCTCCTGCTACACTTATTTTTTGAAACTGAATTACACAATAACAATACTCATTTTATGTACCATTAGTCAATACTATGTTAAAATAAAAAAAATTTTTTATTTTCCGTCCTTCGCACCGTATTAATTGTATGACTGAATTTAACCAACAGCAGCAGGGGGCATCACGGCCGGCGCGGGGAATCCACCTTGTAATTGCCGGCCCGGGTACAGGTAAAACCCGCACCATGATTGAACGGATAAACAATACTGTAAAGGAATATGCCGTACAGCCCGAAAATCTGCTTATCCTCACATTCAGCCGCAAAGCCGCAGAAGAGATCCGCGAACGACTGGCCGCGTCCTCGGGAAAAGACTACAACACGGCTTTTGCCGGCACCTTTCATTCATTCTGTCTGCGCATACTTAAAGAGAACAGCGGATTATATCTTTCAAATACCGGGATGAAGTCCTTCCCCGATATAATAGACAGTAAACTTGAAGAGAGCATAAGGCAGCAGCTCTTTATGCAGGAACCCGGCAGGTTCATGGGCATCCCTTACGATGCCATAATAAAAATCATGAACAGACGCAGCCCCTTCCCGGCCCCGACAGCGGCCAGGCTTTCAAAGAGCGGACTCTTTACACAGATAGAAAAATTCAGAGAGCAATACAGGCAGTACAAGCTGCAGCATGCACTTATAGACTACGACGACATGATGCTGCATGCTGCTGAACTTCTGGCCGGGAACACCGCAGTGCGTGAAGAACTAAATGCAAAATACAGATTCATATTCATTGACGAATTCCAAGACACATCGCACGAAGACTTTAACCTGCTTACACATGTCGCAGGCAAAGACGCAAACATATTTATGGTTGGTGACGACTACCAGGCCATTTACAGGTTCCGCGGAGCAAGGGTGGAATACCTTGTTAACGCCGCTAAATTCTTTCCCGGTGCGAATATTCACAAGCTCACAATAAACTACAGGTCACACAGTGAAATTGTCGAACTATCCAACCGTTTCATCCGCCATAACTCATTCAGGTCAAAGAAAAAAATCATATCCGCAAAGGGAAAGGGCGCGACCGTAATGTTTCATCGCGCTGAAAGTCTCGCATGTGAAACAGACACGATCGCGCAGATAATCGCTGCGGCAGATACAAACGTGACATGCGCCATACTCTGCAGGAACAACTACCAGGTAGAAAAGCTGCAGAGATCATTATCCCCGGGAAGCATGAACCTGATCTGCATGACTATCCACGCGTCAAAGGGACTTGAATTCGACTGTGTAATAATCGCGGGGGTAAACGATGCAATCATCCCGGACAGGGATACAGACATCGAGGATGAACGAAGGCTCTTCTACGTCGCACTTACACGCGCGCGGAGCAGGCTGCACATAATTTATGAAACAGATGACAAAGGCGCTCTACCCCGTTTTATTTCCGAGTGCGGTTACAGCGGCAGGTAATATACAGAAGAGTTACGCCTACGCAAGAGCGTCAACGTTTTCGCCCTTACCGGGTTCAGGCAGCCT
>JAAYBQ010000277.1 GCA_012730035.1 Spirochaetota bacterium | reverse complement strand
TTCATCAACGACGCACCTTGTGACAATATCCTTCAGGTCATCAAGTGTGCCTATCACCTTTACACCGTTCGATACCTCGGCCCCTGTATTTTCAGAGCTTATGTCAAGGCAGCCTATGATTTTGTAGTGGCGTTTGTATGTATTTGTGTCGTCAATAACCTGTTTGGCCCTGCTCTTTGTTCCCACTATGAGCACCCTTACATGGTTGCGCGTCTGGTTGTAATGCCTTACGTACAGGTATTTTATAAAACATTTGCTTGCCTGCAGCAGAACAAGGCTGATAACCACGAACAGCGCAAGTAGCAGTCGGCTTGTTTCAATCTTGAACAGAAAATTGAGTATGATTATAATTGCCGTGACGGTTGATATTATTTTTATGTTGTCGCACATTATCCTGATGCTCTTTTTGCGTGCAAACCCGTTATATGGAGTAAAGAATGCTTCGGCAATAAACCATGCAACCATGATCTGGCCCAGCATCAGGTAGTAATTGGGCGCTGTACTCAGTCCTCCGTATGTCCCGTGGATGAGATATTTTTTTATCAAGTATGCAGCAATAAATGAACCTGAGGCTATAAGCACATCAAGCCCCATGTGGAGCTTTTCAATAAAGTTCTTCTTTATCCGTTTTGCATATTGCATATGCCAACCTCATTGATTAATAGGGCTTAATGTAATATTTCAATTATATCTGATGACTTGCTGAATATGTTTAAGCCCATGCAGGCTTGTTGTAAATAATAATTAGCCTGCTCAGGCTATGGGTGTCAAATTAATTTTGGAAAATGTGTAAAAATTCAGCAAAAATCACTAATAAAGAATTTTTTCGGCATTTTTTACCGATTTGCCCATTTTTATGAATCACAAGTTCCCGTTTTTGGTGTCCGGTGGCAAGCACAACATTCTAACCTGGAGTTTTGGCCCCCGGCCGATAATTCATTCCTGTTAATGAACTTTCAGCGGCGTTCCCCTCTCTCTGTGCCCAGTTCGACAGGCTCACTGCATCGCTCTGCGCCTCTGCGTGAGAACCCGTTAAGTTCATAAACCCCTTCCGGGGGTGGATGGTACGAGTACATGAATAACTGTAAGGATTATTCAGCCGGGGGCATTAAGTCCAGGCCGCAGCCCGTACTATAAGTAACAACGAGATCCCTTCTCGCTGTTGCTCATTCGGGAGGACAGGAAGAGAACCGATGACAGGTATCAGTAGTGCGGCGGTTTTTCATTTTCGGGCAGTTTCTCTTTTTTATCATCCAGCTGCTTTTTTATTGCCTCTGTTTCATGGAGAAGCAGCCTGATGGTCTTCTCCTGGTCCAGGACAACCTGGTTAAGCTCCTGTACGTAGTGCTCAAGGTATGCCATCTTTGTTTCAAGGGATACTATGCGTTCTTCAGTTTCCATTACTTTTTTAGTCGCCTTAATCGTGATATATGCCCAGGGTCAGGGTCCGTTCCGGGTCAGAGCCCCGACTTCAGGATGGGGCATAATAATGTGTGGTCAATGAAAAAAAGCAAAACCCATCGTTTATACATGTCCGCTGAATCTACCACGGGATTACTTTGTCGCTTCGCCCGGGCGTCCAGAGGGGACTTGAGTTTATTTTGAAAAATAAGCATAAATTAGTGTTACTTATGTTTTACAATGGACAAATAAGTAGTGAATGATATTCATAATGCAATTGATCAAACCGGCAATATATTATTAAAGCAACAGGTCTGAAGTCCCCCAATATTACGGCCAAACGGCCATGGATATGTTATATTCCTAAATAATACAGGGGGATTTAGGGGGCTTTACAGCAATTCAGGCAAAGGTTTTATGACAAAGGAACACTCCAACGATATTTTTACAGAAGCTGGATTCAGCAAGTTTCAGCTTTTCTACATTGAAGCGGTTATGAATGATTCATCATTACCAATGCTCAACAGGGTAAGGCCGATCTTTGAGAAAATGAGCCTTGAGGAATTCATCACCCTTTCTGAAAAGGTTTTCCGCGCGGATGATTATGAACTTACCCAGCAGTTTTTCTATTTTCTAATTCTTTTCAGGGACATGAAGCATCTGCAGGATTATATTAATTCAGAAACCTTTCCCCTTGAGGCACTTGAAAAATTTATTATCTTTACCTTCGGCTACTGCGGCATGCACGATGCCTCAACAGAGAACATAATGGATGATATACTCTTCTTCATTAACCGTGACAGGCTCTTTGAGCTTACAATGAAGTCAAAATATATCCAGAGCGACAAGCTTCTGCTCTTCCTTATGCTTTCCAAATTCGATACGCCCATGCTCAACAGGTACTTTTCGGCAATCAAGGACGTGTCAGATGTTATAAACTATTTTCTGAAGCTGCCGGGTGATGTGCTGCGCGGAATAATCTCGCGTAACTATCATCTCTTTCAGTACATACTGCTCATTATGTCAGAGGGGGAATCAACCCAGCTGATCTCGTCTGAATTTTTCGAGAAGTACAGGAACGACATCATGCTGTTCAGCAGACTGAATGACATGATCCGTGAATACAGGGGGAGCACCGATTTCGAAAAGGAGGGGGGCCTGCCCTTTAATCAGCGCGACATGTCGCGTATATCACGAATCGTGAACATGGTAAAAGAGATGCCTGATCCTGTAAAGGCTATCGAGTACTTTGACGGTGAACATGTATTTATTGATGACATGGAAAAGAAGATTGTTCTTTCTGCAGTCACCGATCCCATGATGAAGAACATGTTCAGCAGGTACAACAGGCCGCAGCATGAACATGACAGTGATGATGAAAAAACCTCCCCTGTCGAAGGGGAGGTCCCGTTAAAATAGAATTTCTGCTGCAATCAGCCTATATGCAGGAACCTGTCCACCAGTTTCCTTATCTCTTCGTTTTTGCCATAGAGCTTTTCGCTAAGCTGGAAGTCATTGTGCGCCTCCAGGTTCGCAGCTATGCCGTTTACAAGTCCCTCTGAAAATACATCGTGCTGCATAAGTATCTCCCTGTACTTTTTAATCGCCTGCGCTGACTCGTGGCATGATGCGGGCAGGTGATCCAGCTGCTCAAGCCTTGCCTTGTGCTCGTCTTTAAAAATGTTCACGTCAATGTAAAGTTTTTGTGAAAGTTTCATCGCGTCAGGCATAAGCAGTCCGTGGCGTGTTCCTATGCACAGGCCTGCAAGAAGCAGGTACACGTCTGCCGATGCATCTGCCGCGCGGTATTCGTAACTTGCCTTGGTTGAATGGTCTTTCAGTTCTTCCGAGTAGTTCGGGTTGGCGATGGTTATCATTTTGTTCGCTTCACCTGACCAGCCCAGGGGAACGCGTATAAGCGCTGAACGGTTCCTGTCGCCCCAGCATATATTGGTCGGTGCCTCCTGGTGAGGTACAAGGCGCAGGTATGATGTTGGGATGGTGTTGCCGAATGCCGTAAGTGCCGGCGCTATGTCCAGGCAGCCTGCTATTGCCTTTTTGGCCTCTTCGCTCAGGATCCCCTCTGAGTTCACCGTTGCGGTTTTACCATCTTTCATAAGCTTCATGTGTATGTGCAGCCCGCTCCCGGCCTTGCCCACTGTGATTTTAGGCGCGTAGCTTACGGTCACACCGTACCTTGCGGCAATCATGCGCAGTATCCATTTTCCAATAAGAAGACGGTCCGCCGCGTCTTCAATGTTTGTTGTTTCGTACTCAATTTCACACTGCTCGTAATAGTACCTGTCGTCGGTAAAGTTGCCTACTTCAGAGTGGCCGTACTTTATCATGCCGCCTGCCTCGGCTATCGCAAGCATGGCGTCTTTTCGCAGCTGATCGAATTTTGTAAAGGGGCCGGCTTCGTGGTATCCCCTCTGGTCAACAGCGGGGTACTCAATGTCAATCTCCTCTTTGGGGCAGATTATGTAGTACTCAAGCTCAGCCATGGCGTGCATCTCGAAACCTGTTTCACGCTTAAGGACTTCGTGAGCTTTTTTCATTATGTACTCAGAGGAGCTGGCGAGCGGGTTGCCGTCCTTGTCAAAGTATGAGCAGAGGATTTCAAGCGTGGGTATCTCCTCGAAGGGATTGACAAATGCTGTCCTGTACTTTGGCACAACATACAGGTCGCTTGAAGCTGACTCTATGTATTTGAAGATGCTTGAACCGTCCACCCGTTCCCCGGTGGATAAAACTGCGTCAAGGTGCTCCTCATTCCTTATTACAAAGTTCAGGGCCTTCAGCCTGCCGTCACCGCCGGCGTAGCGGAAATTCATCATTTTTATTCCATTGTCTTTGATGAATCTGATGATGTCATCTTTAGTGAATTCAGAAGCAGGTTTGCCCAGGTGCTGTACAAGTTTGTTAGGATTAAGTTCAACTGTTGATGGTTTCATTGGTTACCTTTTCTATAATTTTACCGGGTTACCGGTGTTTAATGCAGGTTCTATTATAAAAAAACCGGGCAGTATGTAAGTCCTGAAGTAATACCCGATGCGATTGTACAGGGAGATTTTCAGGGGATTGCATGCCGGTCAAGTAATTTTGATGTTATTTTACATTAGTGTAATATGTAAAATATTAATTTTAATATAATTTAACATAATTGTAACATAATCAGCAATTATTAGTGGATGTGAAAGTGTGCCTTTAAATAAAAATGTATATATATTCAGAGATTATTCCTGAAAATACTTATCAGTGAATAAGCCTGTATTAATTCCCCGCCTGACGGCCTGTCTGAATAGAGCATTTATTATGCAAAATGGTTAACTGATTAACTCTGGTATAATAATAAATGTCTAATCCCGGAATAAATGGTGCGCGTATCTGCTTGACTTTTACGTGCCCGGGTTTTATGTTTAAATATTCATTTCGGGTGTTCAGGTTTACCGGTTTAAACAGTACAATCCCTGTAACACCGCAAATAGTTTGTGTACAATTTATCAAGGGCAGTTCAGGGGGATCACCATCCTGCTCTGCCGCGACCACAGGAGAATCAAAATGAAACAGTCAATGAATACAACTCCGGAAATGCAGCAGAAACTGCAGCACAAGCTGAGCATGCAGCTGATGGAGATAGGCCAGACAATCCTTGAGCTTGAGGACAGCTACATGCAGTGCCTTAGCCGCCAGATGCAGGAGAAGGTACACGTAGCTGCTGACAACGTGCTTGAAGTAGCCAAGAGCATGACAGATATTACTGCTGAAAGAATGGTTAACTGGCAGAAAGAGAAGCCTGACAGAAAGTTCAAGCGCACTTCAGAGGCATGGGAGAAGATGTCTTCTGATCAGAAAAGTAAATGGAACCACGATGTGTCCAGGATGATGAAAAACGGATTCTGCAATTTTTATACTCACAAGTAGGTACGGGCCGCGTGCAGGTACAGGCCCTGGCCTGTACCTGCACGCGCGGTGATATGCTTCCTCTTTATTTTTTATTGGACCTTGTCCAGATCTTGTTCTCTTCTGCTACCTTGATAAGCTCATCCCTGAAGTCCGGGTGCGCGATGGATATAAGTTTTTCGGCCCTCATCCAGAGCGGGCATAGTTTAAGGTTCACCGCGCCGTATTCAGTTACTATAAACTGTACCGACTGCCTTGGAACTGTTACGGCCGTTCCCGGCTTGAAGAAGGGTACTATCCTTGATTTTACAGTGCCGTCTTTTCCTGTGTGAGTTGACGGCAGGCATATAAAGCTCTTTCCGCCCTTTGACCAGAACGATCCGCTGACAAAATCGAGCATTCCGCCGTTACCTGTTATCTGGTTAAAGCCGTCGGACTCGGCGTTTACCTGGCCCATGATGTCAACCTCAATGGCCGAGTTGATTGATACGAAGTTGTCTATTGCCTTGATCGTGTCGAAGTGGTTGCAGTATCCCACGTTGTATGATGCAAGGCCCGTGTTGTTGTGTATCCAGTCGTAAAGTTTTCTGCTGCCCAGCGCGAATGTATAGGCTGTTTTCCACCGGTCCACTTCTTTCTTTGAGTTGTTCAGCCTGCCCGAAAGCGTCATCTCCATGTATGCGTCCACTAACATCTCTGTATGTCCGCCCAGGTCTTTAAGGTCGCTCTTTGCGATCATGTGCCCCAGTGTGTTGGGCATTCCGCCTATTCCCAGCTGTATGCAGCATCCGTCGTAAAGGTATTTGAATACGTGTTCTGCTATTTTACGGTCCACCTCTGTGGCCTCGACGTTGCCCAGTTCAAAGAGCGGTTCATTGTCACCTTCAACTATGTAGTCAACATTGGATATGTGCACGCCTTCACGTGCACCGCCAAGCGCGATTGGCATGTTTTTGTTCACTTCAACTATAAGGGTATCGGCCTTGCACCATCCCATCATGCAGGCGTTGCT
This sequence comes from Spirochaetota bacterium, assembly GCA_012730035.1. Classification (GTDB taxonomy): domain Bacteria; phylum Spirochaetota; class UBA4802; order UBA4802; family UBA5550; genus JAAYBQ01. Next base: position 8,170 of record JAAYBQ010000277.1, on the reverse strand, counting down.
TATTCCGAAATTGAAGTAGCCGTTGGCATCCATTGGCGCGGCGCGGACTATGTGCACATCCTGCCTGCGTATGCCCGATTTGCACGGGTCGTTGTTGTACAGGTGGCTGGTATCAAGTTTTCCCTGCCAGTCAGGCTGGTTTACAGTCTTGTATACCGGGTCATGCTGGCTGAGCAGGTGATCGCACTCCCAGTCTGTCTCGACAAAGTTGAGCGGGCAGTATGACATCCTGTCGGGGAACAGGAACTTCATCATGCGTGAGAGCGGTGAAAAGTGAAAGTCTCCATAATAAAATGATACGCCCTGCGGGTCCTTTGAGAGCACCTCGGGGAGCGGGGGAATGGTAACCGCGCCGAATACGCCGACGTTGTTCACTTCACCCACCCTGCGTCCAAGGGCCTGGTCGCATGCTACGGGCTTGCCGTTAAAGAAGGCGTAAGTTACCCAGTCGCCGGACCTGACGCATTTTACAGCCTCGTCTGCGGTGACCAGTTTGTCCTTATACTGCTGCTGAATATCCCTGTGGGCATTGTAATCCATCTTGTATGCCATATCTTCCTCTCTTTATTTTTATTTATATTCTTTTTCAGTGTTAATTGCTTAACTGTTTTACAGAATGTTCTATTCCCGCGTCGTCGAAGAGAATTAAAACAAGCTTATTGCACGGATAAATATTTTCAGGGCTGATGATGTATTTGTTTACAAATCAGTTTTAATCGCCGCATATATCTATTTTTTTACCAGTGCCGTAATCAGCATGTTCTCACAGAATGTGAGTACGGGCTTAAGGAACGGGCTGATCCCGTTTTCAATCCACTTGTACTGTTCCACCTGTACAATCCCCCAGAACGAGGCCCACACAAAGTCTGTGGCGTGCCTTATGTCAACCTCCCTGAAAAAGCCGCTGCCCACACATGCCTGTGCAATGGAGTGCCCTGATATAAAGCACATCTTTCCCAGCTCCCTCATCCTGACCGTGGCATTGCCTGTTCTGTCAGCTTTCATGCCCACGTTTAAAAAGATAATGAACAGCCTGCAAAGGTCGGGGTCCGATTCAAAGGTGCTGTAATAGACATTGTAGGCATCATGTATTATCTGCCTGCCCGATTTATATTTGCCTTCGTCTATTGCGGTTTTAAGCGCGTCAAGTTGTGCTTTGAAGGCAAGTATATGCGGCTCAATGAGCGCTACAAACAGTTCATCTTTTGTCTTAAAGTACTGGTATATGGTCGGTTTTGTGAGACCGGCCTCTGCGGCTATGTCATCCATGGTAGCGCCTGTGTAGCTCTTTACAAGCATCACGTTGTGTGCGGCCTGGAGTATATCTTCCATGCGGCGCATCTTTTCACGCTGCATTCTGCCTGTTTTCGGTGTGGTTTTCTGCATGGCTTCTCCGGTATGGGGGTGTAATTATCTGTTGTACGATGGAATGTCAATAATTATTTAACTATGAGTTAAATAATTTAACTCATAGTTAAGTTTTTGTCGTTCGGGCACTGTAATCCTGAACATATATCTATAAATATGCGGTAAAACGGGTACATTGCAGGTGTGGAATTGTATAACTAAGGTCCGGGGCAAGGGGCAACGTCCCATATTGTGTAGTCGTTACAAAGTCGTTACAAAGACGTATCAAAGTCGTTACAAAGTCGTTAAGCCTGTTTTTAAAAACCCGGTAATTACAGAGTTGATCTCTTAACTGTTTTGAAGAATAAAATGCTCTCTTCCATCCGCTGCCGGAGGAATATGGCATTTTTGTACTGCGAAGTGTTAATTTTAATTAACCGCATTCCCTGAAGGGCAGCAGCAGCTGCTTCTCGTGGAACTCCGCGTTTCCGCAGTCAAGCCCAGAGAGTGATATGCCAAGCAGCCTGATCTTTTTTGTGCCGGCCTCGGTAAACTTAAGCAGGCGCAGAACTTCGTTTATAATTATTTCTGCCGAGTGTGTAGGTTGATCAATTGTGGCGCTGCGGGTGATCTGCCTGAAGTCGTGGTACTTTATCTTGAGTGTGACAGTTTTACCGCTGATTTTTTTTCTGCTCATTCCATCTTCAAGTTCAGCCGCGATGTCATTAAGTATTGAGCGGATTAAATCCATGTCCAGTATGTCTTCGTCAAGGGTGATCTCCCGTCCCCATGACTTCCGTTCGCGTACCGGCTCAACGGGACGTTCGTCAATTCCGCGCACTATGTCGTAGTAGAACCTTCCGGCCTTGCCGAAGTGTTTTACCAGCAGCTCGAGCGGGGCATTAAGCAGGTCGCGGCCGTTCTCTATGCCCAGGGAGAGCATGTGCTTTTCGCTCACCTTTCCAATTCCGAAAAATTTACCTATGGGGAGCCTGTTCAGGTAACGGTCCGCCTCGCCCGGTCTTATTACAGCCATGCCGTCCGGTTTGTTGATCTCGGACGCGGTCTTTGCGAGGAACTTGTTGTACGATACGCCCGCTGAGGCTGTAAGCCCGGTTTCGGTGAATATTTCGCGGCGTATATCTTTTGCGATAAGTGTTGCTGACCTGGTATTTTTTTTATTTTCGGTCACGTCAAGAAATGCCTCGTCAAGGGAAAGCGGCTCGATTACATCGGTGTATTGCATGAATATGTTCATAACCTGTTTTGACGCCGCTGAGTAAGCCTCAAACCTGGGGAACAGGAATACCGCGTGGGGGCACAGCCGCACTGCTGTCTTTGAAGGCATGGCAGATCGGACACCGTACTTTCTGGCCTCGTAGGAGCAGGTTGATACAACACCCCGCCTGTCGGGATCACCGCCAACGATTACAGGTTTGCCCTTAAGGGCCGGGTTGTCCCTCTGCTCTATTGCCGCGTAAAAGGCGTCCATGTCGACATGTATTATTTTACGGCATTCCATAACAGGGAGAGTATAACAAAGGAGTAATTTTATGTCAACAAATGTTTAGCTTTATCCGGCCGGAGTTTAACCCGGCCGGAGGAACAGTGCGCGGATTGTACAAATTCAGTAATTAGAAAATGAACCTTACACCCACTGCGAATGAACCTGCCGGGCCCAGGTCGTCCCATGTGCGGAGCCCCGCGCCGGCCTCTATAAAGAGGTTAAGGGGGATCTCTTCAAAGTCATATTCAAAACGCAATATGCAGAGTATGTCAAGGTGCAGGTCGCTGTCATTGTCATCGTTATAAGACGGATTATCGTGGTCATTGTCCTCAACGGCAAAGTTAAAGCCGGGGCCTATTGAAACGGGAAAGAGTTCACCCTCGACTTTAAGTTTTGCTATTGTGAACAGGCCGTTGCCGCCGAAGATAAACCCGTCATAGTCGGTTCCAAGAGTTCCGTTTAATTCAAAGAGTTCAGTAAACCTGTATCCGGCCGTAAGCCCTATGGGGTAGCCAAGTGAAACGCCCGCCTTGACCTTACCTTCAAGGCGGCTTGTGTCAAGGTCTATGGTTTTTACATCTTCAGCGTAAAGGTTTGTAAATATAAAAAGTGCTGCTATGGCCGTCAGTATTTTTTTCATCTGGATTCGTCCCCTGTCTATTAATGCAGTTTATGCCTGTTTAAGCCAATTGTTGCCGATATAGTCAGGGAGTGCAATATTTTTTTACTGCTTATTAAACGGTAAATTAATGAGCATGCATTCCAGTCCCCCCCTGCGCGGGGATAAGCGACCGTAATGACAGATGAAGAGGTTGTTCTTATGAAGGTGCATTTTATGCGTGCGGTTTTATACGCGGTTATATTTTTTCTGCTTTCAGGCAGTTATCTCTATTCATCTTCAGTCAGGGCCGACCCGGATTATGTTGCAACCGGTATTGAGTTCCGCGGTGTTCCAGCTGTAAAGATCGGCGATGATATCGGGTTTGACAGGTTCAGCATAGGCGGGATGATTGAAGTGCGGAACGAGGAGAGGTTTAACCAGGAGGCGCTGCCTAACCATAACTGGCGCGGGTTTGTTTTTGCGTATTACGGGCTTCCCGTTTTCAGCAGGGGGACCGGTTACGGCGTGCTTAGTGCGGGCTTTGAGCATGAGAGCGCCCATCCCACCATGGGGCTTAATGAGCCTGCCTCTGACCCGCACCAGAAGATATATGACGGCATATACCGCAATATTAACATGAACTCATTTCTTCTCAGGTACTGCCACACAATTGAGGATTCATATATTCTTAAGCTGATTATTGATTCACAGTTCTATTTTGCAAGCAGGAACACTCCCGAGCTTCCATACACCGATACGGGCTGGTCAGAGGGGGTGTCGGGCGGTGCTGAATACTCCTTTCCACTTTCAGTGTCATGGGAGATTTTTGTTTCAGTACATGACAGGTATATTTTCAGGGGCAGAAGTGAGAGCCGGCGTGATGTCTGGTTCAGTGAAGGGGGGAGTGCTGTACTTAAAAACGTGTCGTACCCGGTTATAAACAGTGTGAATACGGTTACACTTAAAACCGGAACAACCTTTAATACGGGCTGCGATGGAGTTATGCTTTCTGTTTATGGTTCGGTTCTTTACGGCAATATTTACGGATTTGTTGACAGCAGGGATAAGAGGCTGCAGTATGCCATTGGTATTGAGCTGGTTCATTAAACAGTGTGACTGTTGCATATTTGATACAGTCAGTGCCGGGAAAAGACGGGTACAGGCCGCGTTATTAATCCGACATTAAACTGCTTTTAAAATAACTCTTGATTTAATCAGGCACAATTTTTTTATGTTATTATATGGGTATTTTGGCACGATTGTTGCAATATATAATCCTGATAAACGGATTCTATTTAAAGATATAACCTGAAGTTAAAATAATATTTATATAAGGAGCTGCACAGTGGCATTAAAAAAGACTGAAGTAAAGAAAGCCGAAGGCAAACTGGGAATTCTGATCCCCGGACTTGGCGCGGTGAGCACAACTTTTATAGCCGGCGTAATGCTGGTAAGGGAAGGGCACAGCAAGCCCATAGGCTCACTTACGCAGATGGGTAAACTGCGTGTCGGTAAAGGGGAGAAGGCCCGCGACATGGATATAAAGGATTTTGTATCGCTTGCTGACCTTAATGACATTGAGTTCGGCGGATGGGATATCTTCGAGGATAATGTTTACGAAGCTGCCATGAACGCAGAGGTGCTTACCAGGGATGACCTTGCAAAGATCAAGACCGGGATGTCAAAGATAAAACCCTGGAAGGCTGTGTTTAACAGAAAGTTCGTCAAGAATCTTGACGGCAAAAACGTTAAGACAGGCAAAACACACCAGGACCTTGTTGACCAGGTCAAAGAGGATATTGAAAAGTTCAAAAAAGAGAAGAATATCTCCAGGATGGTTATGGTATGGTGCGGAAGTACGGAAATTTACCAGGAGATGATTCCCGGTGTGCATGATACGCTTGCCAATTTTGAAAAGGCGCTTAAAGAGAATCACCCGTCAATAGCGCCGAGCATGATATACTGCTACGCGGCCCTTGACATGGGTATCCCTTATGCCAACGGTGCGCCTAACCTGTGCAACGATATTCCCGCATTCTGGGAGCTTGCTGAAAAGAGAAACGTTCCAATGGGGGGCAAGGACTTCAAGAGCGGGCAGACCTTTATGAAGACTCTTCTTGCGCCGGGCTTCAAGTCAAGGATGCTTGGCGTGCAGGGCTGGTACTCGACAAATATCCTGGGCAACAGGGATGGAGAGGTGCTCGATGACCCCGATTCATTCAAGTCAAAAGAGGTGAGCAAACTTTCTGTGCTTGAACAGATACTTGAGCCGGACAAATACCCTGACCTGTATAAGGACTTTTACCACAAGGTGACTATTAACTACTATCCCCCGCGCGGCGACAACAAGGAGGGATGGGACAACATTGATATAACAGGCTGGCTGGGTTACCCCATGCAGATAAAGGTGAACTTTCTGTGCCGCGACTCAATACTTGCCGCGCCCATAGTTCTTGACCTTGTCATATTCATGGACCTTGCGCAGAGGGCGGGGCTTAGCGGCAACCAGGAATGGCTCTCGTTCTACTGGAAGAGCCCCATGCACACCGCGGACGCGAAGCCTGAACATGATCTCTTTATTCAGATGATGAAGCTTAAAAACATGCTGCGCTGGCTTATGGACGCCGAACCGGTTAATAGCATGGGCGAAGAGACATACAACTGATAGTTGTATTGTATCGTAATGCCGGTGATGAATAAGGGGCTGCAGCCCCTTATTCTATTTGAAGCGTCCGTCCGAAAGTGTTTTTGGCGCATTCCCGGCTTTTCCCTCGAACCAGCCTTTACGTATCTCGGAGCATTCATCAAAGTCGGGCACGTATGGTTTTATGTCAATGACCGGCGAACCGTCGAGCATGTCTACTCCGCGGATTTCAATTATGTTTTCCTTTACTGAAACGATCTCTGCTACTGACAGTCCCACCGGGTTGGGGCGTGCAGGCGAGCGCGTGGCGAAGATTCCCCTTTCCACAGTATCAAGAAATGGTATTACTTTAAGTTTATGCCCGGCTGATCTGTGCAGGTGGAATATGACGTATATGTGCGAGAAGCCTTCAAGGTCACAGAGGCCCTCTGCGTATTCGGGGAAAATCTCTATGGTGCCGGCTACATGCTTTGCCCCTGAGGGCTGTATGGGCATATTCTCCACTGTTTTAAACGGTGTATGAATTGTTCCGATGGGGGTGAGTTCGATTTTCATGTTTACTCCTGTTTGCTGACTGTGATTGTAATTGAGGCCCCCGGCCGATTAAACCAGCTTTATTCATATATTTAATACGGCCGCCCCCGGAGGGGGCTTTTTAAATTAAGTTTCAAACCCCTTCCGGGGGTGACGGTAATGTGACCGGGTTCTGTAAAACGTTTATTCCGTCGGGGGCTGTATGTTGTGTATATGATGAAATACGGTAATCAGGATTTACAACACTTTTTTCAATTGCATTTTTTATATGCAGGATAATTCTGTCAATATGATACCGCAGGACAGGGAGAACATTATTCTGGACAGCATTGCCGACGGCGTTTTTACCGTGGGGCTGGATTTCCGCATAACATGGATGAACAGGGCGGCTGCGCGTATACTGGGGATTGACGCCGCTGAAGCTGCAGGCAGGCTCTGCTTCGAGGTGTTCCACGCCAGTATATGTGAACATTCCTGTGCCCTGAAAGAGACGATGAGTACGGGGCGGAACATAATCAACAAGACCGTGTACATAGTGAATTCCGGCGGCGAAAAGGTCCCGATAACAGTCAGTACCGCACTGCTGAAAAATGAAAAGGGTGAAGTTATCGGCGGGGTCGAGACATTCCGTGATATTTCTGACATCGAGATTCTTCGCAAGGAGATTGAATCGGGTTTTACCCTTGAGGATATAGTGAGCCGCAGCAGGTATTTTAAAGATCTGTTCTCAATCCTCCCCGACATAGCCATAAGTGACAGCACTGTTCTCATTGAAGGACCAAGCGGAACAGGCAAGGAGCTTGTGGCCCGCGCTATCCACAACCTGAGCGGCAGAAAGAATAAACCACTTGTGGCGATTAACTGCGCTGCTGTGCCCGATAACCTGCTCGAATCCGAGCTTTTCGGTTACAAGGCGGGTGCATTCACCGACGCGCGCAAAGACAAGCCTGGCAGGATCGCATCCGCAGAGGGGGGAACACTCTTCCTTGACGAGATAGGCGAGGTCTCGCCTGCCATTCAGGCGAAGCTGCTTCGGTTTGTACAGGAGCGTGTCTATGAGCCGCTGGGAAGTACATCCCACGTGAAGTCAAATATCCGCATAATAGCTGCTACCAACAGGAGTCTGATTGAAGAGGTCCGCAGGGGAAGATTCCGTGAAGACCTGTACTACAGAATAAATGTAATAAACATAAGCATTCCGCCACTTGCGTCGCGCAGAGAGGATGTGCCCCTGCTTGTTCAGCACTTTATAAAGAAATTCAACATACTTAAATCGGGCAATATCGAGGGTGTTACGGATGAGGTGATGAACCTTTTAATGGATTACGAATTCCCCGGTAATGTGCGCGAACTTGAAAATATTATTGAACACGCCTTTGTGCTCTGCCGCGAGGCCTATATTACGCGTAACCATCTGCCGCAGCAGTTCCGCCATACTGATAATGTTCCAGTTGAAAGCCTTACTCTTGATGAAATGGAGCAGTATTATATTACGAGGGCGCTTGACCGGAATGCCGGTAATCGCGCAAAAACAGCG
>JAAYBQ010000276.1 GCA_012730035.1 Spirochaetota bacterium | reverse complement strand
GGAATGTGACCTGAAACCGGTTTGCTGGGGGAAACTCCCGGAAAACCATATCTTTGAACTGGATGGAAGCAGAGCGAAAAAATTCATGTTTTATGACCGGGGAATACCCTCAATCAAAGATATTCCGGACGAAATCGACCTTACCCGTAAACAAACCATTCAGAAGAACTGTATTGAAACCGGCAATATCCACGTAGACAGAGGCGAACTTAGCCATTTTTTAAAAAAAATAGAATACCCCATATATTACCTGGAAAGCGCTACCATTAATCCGGCCATCCCCATCTACGACGGTACCCGCCCATACCAGCATGTGCCGTTCCAGTTTTCCCTCCGTATTGACAGGCAACCGGACTTACCGCCGGTTCTTCATTCTTTCCTGGCAGAAGGAGATGAAGACCCTCGCCCGGCTTTCCTGTGCAAGCTGAAAAACCTGCTTGGTTTTAGCGGGAGTGTTATAGTTAATAACGCTGGATTCAATAAAGGCATCCTCAAAGAACTCGCCCGGGCGTTTCCCGAATATGAAAGCTGGGTAGAAAGTGTCACTTCCAGAATGGTCGACATCCTCTCTCCTTTTAATGACTTTCATTATTTTGATCCTGCTCAAAAAGATTTTGATGCGTTCAGAACCACCCTGTCAGTGGCTTCCTCCGCAGAATGCCCGGATAAAAACGATGAAACAGGCATGGATGCAGGTATTGCCTTTTTACAAATTGCCAAAGGTCTTGTAACTCCTGAACAAGCTGAAGGTATTACAAGAGATCTGAACGCTCACTGCGAAACAGAAACTGCAGCTATGGTTGAAATTCTAAATAAATTGAGAGAATTCGCCTACTAGCAGTATATTTAAAGGCTTGACACTTTTTTCTTTTTTTTGTATACATAAATTAAGTATACATACAATGGAGGAGTTTTATGGAAGCAAAGGTCACCCAGTCATCCAGTTACACAATACATACAAAGGCTGTTCGCGGGGTTTGCTTTCTCCCGGATGGCAAACGAATTCTAAGCTGTTCAGCCGACAACACTCTGAAATTATGGAAGGTCGAAAACGGGGAGGCAATTCATACATTCGAAGGTCATACCGGCCCTGTACAAACAGTAGCTATAACCGGCGACGGCAAGTTTGCCGTTAGCGGCTCGCGGGATAAAACCCTCATCCTCTGGGATATCGAAAAGGGGAAAATGGTCAGGAAATTCGAAGGACATATGGATGCCGTACATGGTGTTGATATCAGCCAGGACGCCTCTATGATAGTCAGCGGGGCTGGCGATGGAAGCATCAAGCTGTGGAACGGTAGTACGGGTGAGCTTGTTCGTACATTTGATGCCAACCTGGCATGGGCATGGGCAGTAGCCTTTAACCAGGATTGCAGCCGGATACTTAGTGGTTCATGGAACAAAGCAGTAAACCTGTGGGATGCAGAAACCGGAAAATCGGTGGGTTCCTTTACCGGCCACAATGATGATGTACATGCTGTTGTTTTCAGCAGTGATTATAAATATGGAATAACCAGCGGTGACGATAAACAAATAATCATGTGGAATATCGAAACCGGCCAGGCTATGTGTAAATACGTTGGCCATGCAGACAAGGTGCGTGCTGTCACAATCTTCTGCGATGACAAGGTAATCGGCAGCGGTTCGATGGATAAACACTTCAAGCTCTGGAACGCAGAAACAGGCTCCTGCCTGTTTACCTCAGAAGAGCTTGGCTGCAGTATACATTCACTTGATGTTACTGATGATAGCAGCCTGCTGGCAACTGCCCTCGATGACGGCTCTGTCATCTTGTGGCAAACTGAAATTGTTATCCCTCCGCCCGAACCACCGGCAGAAGCCTGCGAAACACCAGCTGAAACCGAGGAGCAGGATACAGCTGAATCAGCAGAAGATGAAACAGAGGATATAACCGAAGAACCGAAATAACTGGTGCACACATCG
>JAAYBQ010000275.1 GCA_012730035.1 Spirochaetota bacterium | reverse complement strand
TGGAACCCGCCCGAATCGGTAAGGAGCGATCCGCCGTAGTTCATAAAGTTGTGCAGGCCGCCGGCCGCTTCTATTACACCTGTACCCGGCCGCAGGTAGATATGATAGGTATTTGCAAGTATAATGTCAAAGCCTATGCTCTGCAGTTCATCGCGCGTCATGGCGCGCACTGCTCCGCGTGTGGCCACGGGCATAAATACCGGTGTCTTTACCTTACTGTGAACAGTTGTAAGTTCACCGGCGCGCGCTTTGCTGTTCCGGTCATTTGCTGTTATTGTAAATTTCATGGATCAAGGGATATATTCGCGCATTATGTTGTCAAGCCGAAGATTAAGGCTACCGCCTGTCCATGGCAAGCTCAAGGTCCCCGAAAGAGAGGAACAGCTCAGCCTTCTCTTCTATATTGGTCATGGACACAATCTCACCGTAGTGTTTGCCCGTGACGATTTTTACCTTTGCCCCGGCGAACAGAGCCAGAAGCACAAGCAGTTCATTTATCCCAGCCTGTGTAAGTTCCTCTATGCCCCTCAGGTCAAACACGCATATCCTGCCGTGTACCTGCTTAAGAAAAAATGAATTGAATACTTTTTTTGCGTCTGCCTGAAAGCCCTGGTCAGCGGGATTACCCTTCATTATTATTACTGCAAGGTCGCCCCTGTGGCTTATTTCAATATAGTTTTCGTCATCCTCATGCTTCCTTATTATGCGGTGCGCCACCGCGGCCTTTATTTTCGCGGCAAGCCTGTCAGGGTCATAGGGTTTTATTATATAATCGCTTACACCGTGGCGCATTACATCTATGACGTTCTCCCTGTCATGCTTTGACGAGATTATAATAACCGGGATATCCTTTGTCATTTTGTCCCTGCGCAGCAGGGTAATAACTCCGATCCCGTCCATGCCCGGCATCATAAGGTCAAGAAGTATTACGTCGGGGTTAAAGCTCCTGGCAATTTCGACACCTTTGGCCGGCGAGCTTACAGTCGAGACGCTGAATCCCAGGTTAGAGAGCTGGGCTTCGAGCAGCCCCAGTGTTATTTTATCATCATCAATCGCGAGAACCGTATACATCTTTCAGCACCTTTTAAATCAATAGTTTAAGCCGGTCAATCTCTGTATTAATATTATCAATTACCTGTAAAAAATCAAATTTCACGTCGCGTGCAGCCGCTTTTTCCTCGATAAGTGCGAAATGATCGCTCAGTATTGCAAACCTGAGGTTCGCGCCGGCCCCCCTGAGTTTATGCCCCAGGTTGCGGAGTGTTTCAAAATCTTTATCAGCTGCGGCCCTTTTCATCACGGCGAGCGATTCAGCCGCATCGCTGAAAAATTCGGTACACAGGGCAGAGAGCACGCCGACCGGTATTCGCAGCTCGGATGCTGCCGCTGCAAGATTATACTCAGAAGGATCAGGCCGGGATGCGCTATCCTGCGGTTCATTCCCTGGCGCGGGCATACCCTGTTCAAGAAATTCCGTAAGCACTGCCTCAAGCTTTTCGATCTCGACCGGTTTCGCGAGGTACCCTTCTATTCCGTTCCTCAGCAGAAATTCCCTGTCACCCTTAAGTGCTTTCGCGGTGAGCGCCACTATCGGCGTCGTAGCAATACCTTTCTCATGCTCGTACTCCCTTATCATGCGCGCTGTCTCTACACCGTCCGCCACGGGCATGTTTATGTCCATCAGCACAAGGTCAAACCTGTTCTCCCTGAACCTGTCAAATACATCAAGGCCGTTGCCCGCGACCTCGGTTTCAATTCCATAATCGGCCAGAAGAAGTGTCATCAGTTTCTGGTTAATTTTGTTATCCTCGCCTATGAGTACGCGGCCGGTATAAGTTCTTTTACCCGCCGATGATTCATCAGGCTCTTTCACGGTCCCCGGTAACATCTTAAGTGCCGCAAGGAGTGTGTTTATGATTGCGGCAGCAGGCGAAGGGAGAATTACAGTACCCGCGACAAGTTCGCCCCAGCGCGAAACAAGATCCATGTCGGACGCGTTACATGCAAGCAGTATACTGCATCCGCTTCCGGCCAGCTGCCTGGCAACATCCCCCGCGCTGCCGGCCCTGGATATTACAATAAGCATGCGCAGCCCCTGCTCTTTAAGGTATTCAAGGCTCTCTGAAACCTGCATATCGCATCCCAGTTTTTCAAGAAAGCGGCTGAATCCCGCCGCAATAATCTTTTCTACCGGCGTCTGCGCGTAGATCCCGGCCTTTATACCCGAAAGGTCAGCCATGCGTGAAAGGCCGGGAGCGTTACCCGCCCCGCAATCAATTACAAACGAAAAGCGGCTCCCCTTTCCCGGTTCGCTCTCCAGTGCAAGTTCGCCCCCCAGAAGTTTAACCAGGTTCGAACTGATGCTAAGCCCCAGCCCGGTTCCGCCGAACCTCCTTGTGATCGAATTGTCAGCCTGGGTGAATGCCTCGAAGATCTGTTTCTGCCTGCGCGCCGGTATGCCTATGCCCGTATCGGTAACTGAAAAATCCAGGCTGCACCCGGTCTCGTCCCTGTACACAAGGGCTATCCCCACCGACACAACCCCGTCATCGGGCGTGAACTTGATAGCGTTGCTTATAAGGTTTGCCATTACCTGCTTAAGGCGCAGTGGATCGGACACGATTGTGGATGGAATATCGGGATCCATGAACCATGAGAAGCGGACACCCTTCTCCCTGGCCTTAAGGTCAAAAAGCTTTATCACCGAATCAAATTCCGTGTAAGGGTCGAACTCGACAAAATTAAGGTCAAGCTTGTGACTCTCAATCTTTGAAAAATCAAGAATATCGTTTATTATATCAAGAAGGCTTGAGGCGCTCTTCTTTATTATACCCAGGTACTCCTTTTGCGACCCGTCCAGCGTGCTCCTCATGAGCAGTTCAATAAATCCCGTTATGCTGTTAAGCGGTGTGCGGATTTCGTGGCTCATGTTTGCCAGGAACTCGCTCTTGGCATTATTGGCCTGCTCCGCTTCGCGCCGCGCGCTCTCAAGTTCCATCATGGCTACCCTGCGTTCGGTCACATTGCGCAGTATTACAAGTATTTCGTCCTCGTCCATTGCGACAAAACGCGCCTCGTAGTACAAGTCCGGACCGCCCGTTTGCAGTGGATATTCAAAAATACTTATCTCACGTGTCTGTACCGCCTTCATTATGTAGGGCCGGACCATGTTTGCAATCTCAGGCGGAAATATCTCGTCTATCTTTCCGCCGAGCATCCGGTCAAGGTATTCACCCTTTGAGTTTACCCTGAAAATAATATCGGGTATGGCAGATATTAGCGCGCGATTCCTGGCCTCGCTTTCAAGCAGGGCTGCACGCGCCCCCCTTTCACCTGCCGATTCGGGTGTGCCCGTTACATTCAGTGTCAGCAGCAGCCCGGGGATTTTGCCACCGGGTGCAGCGGCCGAAAGTTCAGCACCAAGAAGCCCGTGTACGGTATTAAGCTTTACCTGCATCTGCTCAGGATACCGGCCGCCGCGCGCCGCTGCCTTACATATATCATCCAATGGAACGTCAATAATGCCGGATACTTTAAGTCCAGTGCAGTCATTTACACCAAAGGTTTCTGCACAGGCTCTGTTCATGAAACTGACCGAACCATCCATCTGCGCAAGTATAACCGGCTGACTTACTGCATCCAGCAGAATCTTTACCAGTTCATCCTGTGCGGAAAGTCCGGTCTTCACAAAGATCACCCCGTAAGTTTTTTCACGAGACTACTGGAAATATACTTTAAAAGAGAGTAAAAAAAAATCTTTGCTTCACCGGAATTTAAAAGAGTTTAAAACTCATGCTGATCTGAATATCATACCAGTAAAAACGGGCATCCATGCGTGCACTTTATACGCTGAATTATCCAATGGATTCCGCATCCAGGGGCCGGAATAACACTATCCCTGCTAAAATGGTTTCTTTTAAGACAGCCTTTTTTACTGCTATAATTTATGGCCTGCTCCGGGTAATTTTATTACATTATAAACATCCGGGTTCAGGCAGCTGCCGAAAATCCGGCAAACCCGCTGCGGCAGATAAAGGGTACAACTTTTTTCGGTATTACACCTTTGTTTTACGGCGAAAATTCGATGTTATAAATAACCGGGAGTTTAATACAATGCGCTGCAGACTGCATCTTAAAGATTATGAATATACCGATCCCGAAGGGCTGCGTATATTTGAGCTTACGCGTAAAAATATTGAAAGCTTTAATGGCTATGTTGACGACTTTCATGAATCAATCGGCATAATTCGCGAGAAGATGGAAAAGGGAAACGTGGACAGGCAGAAAAAGATGCAGATGTTCAGGGATATTGAATACATTGAAAACAAAATTCAGGAACTCTCTATGGCAATGAAGGCCATGGCCGATGACATGCCGTTTCTTATTGAACTTAGGGTTGTCAAAACAGATTAAGCCTTATGAATCGCCAGGTTCAGGGGCCTTACCCAGTGCGAGCCTTACCCGGGCTGACAGGTCATTAAGACTGAAGGGCTTCTGTATAAAATGCACACCCTCTTCGAGAACTCCATGGTGAGCTATAACATCTGCAGTATAGCCCGACATAAATAGCCTGGCAAGACCTGGTATAACATCGAGTATGCGCAACGAAAGGTCCCGCCCGTTAATTGAAGGCATAATCACATCGGTCATAAGAAGATTAATTTTTTTACCGTACTGTATGGCTATTTTGACCGCATTCTCCGGCGACGATGTTGCTATTACCGAATAGCCCAGGTCCTCAAGCATTGAACCGGTCATATCAAGGAGCATCTGCTCATCCTCCACAAGGAGTATGGTCTCTGTTCCGGTTTCGGGCAGTTCTTTAAGCAGGCTGCCGTCACCGGCCTCTTCCATGCCGGTGTATCTTGGCAGGTAGATCATAAATTCCGCGCCTTCACCTTCCCTGCTTCTGATGTCGATAAAGCCCCCGTTCTGCCTTACAATGCCGTATATCATAGCAAGCCCCAGGCCTGTGCCCTTCCCCACCTCCTTTGTTGTAAAAAAGGGCTCGAACACATGGGACAGGCTCTCTTCGGTGAATCCCGAACCGTTGTCTTTTACCCTGAGGGCAACGTACTCGCCGGGTATTGCTCCGCTGTGTTCCGCGCACCACGCTTCATCAATCATGGCATTATCAGTCTGAATGATTATAGTCCCGGCGCCGGTAATGGCGTCACGGGCATTAACGCACAGGTTGGCCAGCATCTGGTCTACCTGTGCCGGGTCTAACTTCACATTCCAGAGCGGCTCCCCGGGCAGCCACTGAAGGTCGATCTCTTCACCAATAAGCCTGCGCAGCATTGAGATCATGCCGGTAATGGTTTTATTCAGGTCAACAACGCGCGGCGCCACTGCCTGTTTTCTCGCGAACGCAAGCAGCTGGCTTGTAAGGTCCGCGGAACGCCTTGCCGCCTTTTCTATTTCCATAAGGCTGTCATGCACTCTTCCGGTCTTTTCGCATTTCATAAGGGCAAGCTCGGCCTGGCCTATTATAACACCGAGCATATTGTTAAAATCATGGGCCACTCCCCCTGCAAGCCTGCCCACTGACTCCATCTTCTGCGAGTGTGAAAGCTGTTCCTGCAGCTTAAGCCTCTCCTCTTCAGCGCTCCTCCTTTCGGTTATATCACGGCCGAATCCGCAAATATATGGAGTATTGTTGAGCGTTAAGTATACAGTGATTATCTCTTTTATAACTTTGCTGCCGTCCTTTTTTATATGCTCAGTCTCGACAAAGGATGTTTTTTTCTCTTTAAGTTCCCCGCTATCCCGGCCGTAAGACTTACCATACAGCGGGTCAAAGTCTGCCACATTCATTGCAAGCATCTCGTCAACCGTATAGCCAAGGCTCGCCGCAGCTGCCTGGTTCACGTAGTCTATGCTTCCGTCGGTCTTTACGAGGTAAACCTCCTGGCTCGCGTTTTCAACCATGAACTTGAAACGGTAGAGCTCGGACTCTGCCATCTTGCGGTCTGTTATATCCTTTACCGCACCGTAAACCGTCATGGTGCCGTTATCATTTTTTTTAGGGAAGGCGTAAATATTAATCCACCGGATTTCACCGCTTAACCTTATTGACCGGGTCTCGAGCACACCCGGCTGGCAGCTGTCCAGTGTTTTCATCATAAAGGCAGTAAAGTTTTCATAATCCTCAACGGGAAAAAGATCCTTCCATGAACTGAAAGAACTTACACTCTCAAGGAGCCTCCCGGTCAGCTCATACATGTTCTCAGAGATCCACCTTATACTTATATCATCGCCGGGGATTACATCAACAATGAAAGCGTAGTCGGTGGTAAGACTGGTTATTATGCGGTTAAGCTCCTCGCTTTCGCGCAGCGCCTCCTCTGCCTTTATCCTCTCTGTTATGTCCTGGTTGATACCAAAAAGTGCCACGGGGCGGTTATCACTGTCGGTCTCAACCTCTGCCGTAGAGAGTAAATACCTTAATTGACCGTCATTTTTTCTGCGTATTTTGACCACGATGCTGTACGTTCCGTTTGCTGCAATGGCATGTTCCATGGCATCCTTTGCCCTGGCAGCATCTTCGGGTTCAAAAAGAGGGGCAATGCCTTCAAGCGTAAGCGCCTCGCCGCGGTCAAAGCCCAGAAGGTCATAGCCGGTGTCAGACCCGCTGAAAGTTCCCGTGGCCAGGTCAAGCCTCCAGTCGCTTATTCTGCCAAGATCCTGGCTGCGGTGCAGGTTCCGCAGACTTTGAGTAAGCGCGATCTCGACATCGCGCCTTTCGGTAATGTCCTTGCCGAAACATATAATATAATCCACCAAGCCTTCACTGTTTTTAACCGGGGTAAGTGTTGTAAGATAGTACCTTATGCCCCCGCCCGAAGGCACCCTCATCTCTATTGATGTCTCCTGCCCTGACTGCAGAACCCGGTCTATGCTTGATGCCCTTTCAGCAGGCTTTTCGTCAGGCAGCATGTTCCAGATATTTTTACCGTTAAAGAATTCCAGGGTCTTGCCCGTGAGCCTGGCAAATGCTCTATTAAGATAGAGCAGCTCCCCGCTGTTTGATACTGCGAATACAGGATCGGTGAGTTCATCGAGCAGCACCTTGTAGCGCCGGCTGTCCTCTATAACAGCCGAAACTCCTGATAATGTATTATCAAAACGTGTTTTTACCCTGAATGAAATGTACGAGACAACGGCCGAAAGCATAATCATCATTATCACTTGGATAATAATATCCACGGCCGGCTCGTTTCTGTTCAGCATGAACATCAGCAGAATGTAACACGCAATAATCGCGATGGCAATAAAGAAGCCGCGCCTGCCGTAATAAATGCAGGCCAGTACAAGAGGAAAACAGAAAACATGATGGAATATTACATCGAGCCCGTAACTGTGCGAAAGAAATGCAGCCGTAAACGCAAAAAGCGAAACCGCGCCTACGATTACTGCGGGCGCGCCGGTATTTTCGCTCAGCCCCGTAATTACAGCATCGCCTTCTGTATGAAGACGCGGCGCTGCTCCGCGCGATTTATCAGTCCCCTTTACCTGCATAATACTCCATGGCCGGCAGTTTTTAAAATATACGCCACAGACTCCCTGTTAGAAGCCTTGCGCGCAGATGCTTTTTTTAAGTATTATATGAACCTCTGTTTAAAATAATATATTATTTAAAAAGAAAAAACCACACAAAAAAAAACAGCGTTCATCAGATTATCACGCTTTTTAGAAGGTTTTTACCCGAAAAATCTTCAGTATAATGATAATAATAACCCGTATTCCCCTGTGGCTGAAATAACACTAACCTGTTAAAAATACTTGCTTGATATTTACAGGTACCTGTTTTTTATTCTACACACCTGCAGATTTAATTGCCGGAATCTATTTTATAACTAAAGGAATAATATGAAAACAAAAATCACCGGGCTGCTTCTTGCGGCTTTAGTAACGGCAGGCATCAGTTCCTGTAAAAAAGCCGACCTTACCACGGATAAGGGAAAATACAGCTATGTAATAGGCTTCAATATCGGTTCGAACATGAAGCAGGACCAGATTGATCTTGATGTCGATTCTTTTATGGT
Organism: Spirochaetota bacterium; assembly: GCA_012730035.1. Classification (GTDB taxonomy): domain Bacteria; phylum Spirochaetota; class UBA4802; order UBA4802; family UBA5550; genus JAAYBQ01. The sequence continues at coordinate 12,166 of JAAYBQ010000275.1, read as the reverse complement.
TGCAGTTGAGGATGCCCTTAAGGGCAAAGAGAGCAGCATATCGCCGGGTGAAGCACAGGAGGTAATGATGAACCTCCAGATGGGCATGCAGGCAAAGATGATGAAAAGCGCTGAAGAGAACAAGGCCAGGGGCGACGAGTATCTTACAGCGAACAAAGCCAGGGAGGGTGTAAAGAGTACGGCCAGCGGCCTGCAGTACAGGGTAATAAAAGAGGGTTCGGGCAGAAAACCGCGCGCAACCGATGTTGTTACGGTTCACTATTCAGGTAAACTTATTGACGGGACAGAATTTGACAGCTCGTACAAAAGGAACCAGCCCGCCACATTTAAACTGAACGAAGTGATAAAGGGATGGACCGAGGGGCTGCAGCTGATGAAAGCCGGTTCAAAGTATGAACTTGTTATACCATCTGATCTTGGATACGGCCCAAGGAGCAACCAGAAAATACCCGGGGGCTCTGTACTTATATTTGAAGTTGAACTGGTGAGCATAGGTAAATAAAAACTTTACCCTTAATCAGGGAAAGAGATTTAATTGTTAATAATAAAGGTTCCCCTCCGGGGTGAGCCTTTATTATTACGCTTTGCCCGGCTCTTGCGGCGAACTGTTAAACCACTTAAAATTACCGCACCCGACTATTTATGCTGCCCGGTAAATTCCGCGAACAGGGTGTTCTCTGCAAGCTGCATTGCCATGATGCTGTAACCCTCAGCCACCGGATGACTGAGGTCCGCGTAGTACTCCGCTTTATCAAGTTCAGGAACAATAACCGGTATCCCGTCTGCTGAAAGTGTCTCCCTGATAACTGAAATTATCATGTCACGCTCCAGCCTGCTCTTTTCAGTAAGCATAAACCGGTTAAAGGGAGTAATCACGGCAATCACGTCGTTCCCCCGGGTCTTTAGTTTGCGGATCGATTTGATCATGTACATCCACTGCAGGGAATCAGCCGGCATTACCCAGTCCATGTCGCGGCCGGTCATCCTATCGGGCTGCACCGGGTCCGGCGGTGTGTATGACTCCTCCTGGCCCGCAAGGTATTCGCCGGGGCATGCACGGGGATTGGCCATGGTCCACCTGTAAACGCTGCGGTCGGCAAACCTTGATGCGCGTATATGGTCAATCCACGCAAAGAGTGTTATCTTTCTCCTGGCGAGCAGTGTGAGCCTCTCCTCGACTGAAGGTGAATATGCCGGGATCCTTCCGGGCACCTGTGAAAGCAGGGCACTGTGGTTGATCGAGGTATTCACCCCGCCGCTAAGGTCATGCCTGGGTGAACTCATCCAGAGCAGGTTTATGCCGATTATTACCCTGCGGTTACTGAGAGAGGCACAGTAATTGTCAATAAGACCGTAAAGCGCTGCAGGGTGTATACCGTCTATGCCGATGTTGGCAAAACGGTCAGTGCCGGCCGAGGCGTTCAGGGTGGCGACAAGGTTATCGTCGCTGCCTGTATAATGGCCCCATATAACAGAGTCCCCTATAACGGCAATCCTGCCCGATGAGGCGACTCGGTTTATATACTTTTCGTAAAGAAAATAGTTCTCACCCTGGCTGTAGGGTATGCGGTAATTGCCTTTAAACTGCGCGGTGTCGACACATGGAAATATTCCGGGCAGCAGTGATGCAAGGATCATCACAAGGATTACGGGCATAGTTATTTTAAAAAGATTCTTCATTGTCACCATTACTTTTTTAAACTATATACTTAAAAATCAGCCGCTGAGGCACAGAATTAAAACCTTGCATTATCCCTAAAACTGCTGGTATATAAATCCGCTCACCCGGCTTGATGAAACAAAGAGCAGGCAGAGCACCATTGCAGCAACGGCAAAACCCCTGGCTGTGGGGCGTTCCATAAACCTGAGCCACCGGTATTCAGCCAGCCAGTGCAGGGCGTAGCATACAACCATAAGCATAATCATTAACAGCGGCGCAGCCGGTACACCGGCGCTGAACGAAAATATCCCCGTAATAAAAGTGAAAGCGTCCGCAGCATTCTCGGACCTGAAAAATATCCAGGTAAATACTACAATAATAAATGTAAAAATGCGTTTTGCAAAAACCGGCACCCTTCCCGTTATGCTAAATCGCCCTGCCGCCTTGCTCATGCTGTGAAGTATTCCGTGAATAAGTCCCCATAATAAAAAATTCCAGGCCGCACCGTGCCACAGACCGGAGAGAAGCATTGTTGTGATTATGTTCCGGCTCTCTTTAAGCCTGCCGCTTCTGTTGCCGCCGAGCGGTTTATATACAAAGTCACCGAACCACGATGAAAGGCTTATGTGCCAGCGCTGCCAGAACTCCCTTGTGCCGCATGCCATGTAGGGCAGTCTGAAGTTCTCCATAAGGTCTATTCCAAACATCCGCGCTATGCCGCGCGCCATATCCGTGTACCCTGAAAAGTCAAAATATATCTGCCACGTAAAGGCCAGGGCTCCGAGGGCAAGGTCGGCTGATGCGAACTGAGCCGGGTTGCCGAAAATTCTGTCAGCGTATAAGGCAAAGTAATCCGCAAGTACTATTTTCCTGAAGATACCCCTTGTAAAAAGATATATCCCTTCAGCAGTATCATCAGCCGACGGGCCTCTGAAGAGTTTAAACTGCGGGAGCATCATGGAGGCGCGGCAGATGGGCCCGGCAATTATCTGGGGAAAAAACGAAACGAACAGCGCGTAGCTGAACCAGCTTTTTTCACGTTCAGTATTACCGTAGTAATAGTCAAAGACGTATCCCAGCGATATGAATATATAAAAGGAGATTCCCGCCGGAAGAATTATTTCGGGCCGTGAAACTGCAGTTCCGGTTCCGGCTGCCGCGAAAAGATAATTAATGGAATCTGCGAGGAACCCGGCGTACTTGAAAAAACCGAGAACAAGGATGCTGTTTATTACACTCACTGCCAGGATCGGTCTTCTGCGGCCGTATCTTTCCATCAAAAAGACAACGGTATAGTCCGCGGTAATTATCCACAGTATAAGGAATATGTACCAGGGATTCCACCATGCGTAAAAGATTAATGAAGCAAAGAGTACAAGGTATCCCCTTGCTTCAGGCCCTCTTATAATCCTGAAGAGGAGATACAGGAGAGTAAAAAAAATAAAAAAGGTCCATGTCTGGAAAAGCATTGTTTACTTGTCTGCCCTTCTTACGCACCTGAAACCGATAGTGTCCTTTAAAATGCACGCATCGTTGAACGACTCGTCAAATCCGCGAGAGCCTGAATAGATAACTGCCTCAGGATCGTTCCATGAACCGCCGCGTGTAACGCGCGCGCTCCCCTCCCGCGGGCCTTTCGGGTTAAAGTCGGAGGATCTTGAATAGTATACTGTGGAGTAGAAATCGTTGCACCATTCAGCCACGTTGCCGTACATGTCATACAGCCCCCAGGCATTAGGTTTTTTTGTGCCCACGTTATCAGTTCCGCCCGGAGTATTCTGGCTGAAGACTGCATAGTTTTTGATATTCTTTACGTCGCCGAAAAAATATTTACCCTGGCTGCCGGCCCTTGCGGCGTACTCCCATTCAGCCTCAGAGGGAAGCCTGTATCCGCTGGCACTGTAATTGCATGACCAGCTGTTCTCGTCGTAGCATGGGTCAAGTCCCTCTTCGATAGACCTTTCGTTGCAGTATATGGCAGCGTTCATCCAGGCTACCTGCTCAACCGGTTTTTTTTCACCTTTAAAGTGTGACGGATTGGAGAGGTCAAGCATCCTGTACATCTGCTGCGTAACCTCGTACTTGTCAATGTAGAATGAATCAACCCCTACACGGTGAACAGGTGTTTCGCCCGGCCTGTCGCCCCCCATCATGAACTCTCCGCCGGGAATAAATACCATCTCTATCCCTGACTTGGTCCTGATCTCACGCACCGTTTTTCCATTTTCCTTGCTGCACATTGTAAAAAGCAGAAGCAGGGCAGCCACGACGGCAGTCTGTCTGTTGAGCATAGAGTTCTCCTTTAATTTAACGGAACCCAGTCAGGTTCCTTGTTATGATTCCCGTCCCAGGTGATGTTAAGCCACCTGCCGGTTGAAAGTTCAAGTATGCAGATATTCCATCCCGGTGCCATTCCGCCCACGGCCTGTTCACCGTCAGGCCCGCAGGAGAAAGCAATATACCTCCCATCAGGCGACCAGTCAAGATGATAGACCTCGTAACCCTTTGTTACCTGAATTATGCCTACAATATCCTTCTGGCTTACGGGGGGCCTTCTCGAAAAATCGATCTTCGCTATCCTGAAATCCCTGTCGCTCTGGCCCCATCCGATTTTTTTACCATCGGGACTGAATTCAGGCCTGCAGCCTACTATTCCAAGCTGGAAATATTTTGTGCCCCACGCCTCGATCGCGATATCGGTATGCCTGAATCCCATGCCGCCAAGCACAGTTGCCGTTATATACTTTCCGTCAGGTGACCAGCACAGGTTATACAAATGCTCAAGCTTTTTGTTGGCATGTTCAGTAACCTGCCCGCTTTGCATGTCGTAAAAAAAGAGGCCCTTTGTTGCCCAGCTTTCGCCCGAGAACCTGCGCGCAGACTCGGACTTAACAAATGCAATATACCTGCCATCGGGTGACCAGCAGTGTTCACGTGAATCCCTGGAAAGAAGCTTCCGGCCTGAACCGTCAATCTTCATCAGGTACAGGTCCCTCCTGCGGGCCCTCCCCTCGCCTGTATCTACGCTGAAAGCAATAAGTTTTCCGTCAGGGGAAACCTTGGGGTACATCTCGTGCATGTTCTTTGTGTCAGTAAGCTGCCTGCGCCACGAAGCATCTGCGCTTGTAATGTACAGGTCATACGAACCGTTACGGAATGATTCATATACAATTTTATGGCTGATTGACGAAAAATCCGCCAGCGTTAGAGCCTTCTGGTCCGCCGGGAGCTGCATACGGCCGAAAACCGGCAGTATTAAAAACAATATAAGCAATTTTTTCATTGATATTCCTTTATAACTGGTGGAGGTTACATATCATTGCCCCGAACTATATTTTCAACCATTTTTTATGGACTCTGCTTTAATTGGTCAGGCAGGGGGCTCTGACCCCGAAGGGGCTCTGACCCCGCTTCAGGCAATCCTTTCCTTTTATACGGAAAAAACGTTTGAAAAAATAAGCCCCCGGTTTTTTATAGCATACATCTAAAGGAGCATTTAATGATTCAAAGAATAGAGACTCTCACCCGTGTAACAAAAGCAGGAATTATTAACCTGCTGCTCTGGTCCGGCCTGTTTGCGGTTTATCTTGTTTACGACAAGTACACCGGAAGCCTGGACTGGGACCTGGTTATGGTTTTTATTTACCTTTATGCGTCCATACTTCTGCTTAACACGCTCTTTTTCCTTATTCTAAAGTTCCTGCTTGTGCAGTTCAGGTATGGCCCTGAAGCAGCTTATGTTATTTCCAACCTCCTTGTTACCGCTCTCTTCTTTATTAACAACCTTGCGGTATCGGTTTACGGCAAACAGCTGGGCATGGAGGGGGTCGTCATGGCATGGCGCGGCTGGACGGGTGGCGAAATGGGGGATTTTACCTCAAGCCTGATAAAAATGCTCATAATAATTATTTTATACGCGGGCCTGTTCACACTGAGCTACACCGGGCTGGACAGACTTTTTTCAAGGGAAAGGACACGCGGCCGGGTTTTCGGAATACTTGTGACAGCTGCAACCGCGGTTATGCTTGTGCTGCACATCAAGCTTGCGGCAATGGCCGCTGTTGACTGGAAGATGAACATAATCAAGCATAAGATCCCATGGCAGTCCGTAACAGGTTTTCCCGAAGACCAGATCAGGGTGAACGAAGACGGCCGGGCCGGAATTGCATTCCCGGCACTCTTTACCAATCCGCCCTTACTGGATGAAAATACCGAGCTGACTCAACTGAAAAAACTTCATAGCACCAGAGAAAAAATTCTTTCATCGCACATTACTGTCAGCAGGCCGATGAACATTCTGTTCATAAACTGCGAAGGTCTCCGCGCAGACATGCTCAATCCGCAGAACATGCCGCACCTTTACAGGTTCGCATCACAGAGGGGATTTATCCTTAAAAAGCACTACACTACGGGCAACAACACTCCCGGCAGCCTTTACGGCATGCTTACCGGACTTGCCCCGTTCTACTTTGAGCCCCTTCGCGGTAACCAGTTCAAAAACATGACGCTGGAAGTAATGAAAAAAGCCGGGTACAGGCAGAGTATATACTACAACTCCCCCAAACAGTATGAATACATCTACCGTGATATAATCGCGGGCACAGAGGGATTTTTTGTACGCGCGCCAGGCACAAAGTTTGACGACTACGGGCCGCGAGAGAGAATACTTGTAGACAGATACATCTCCGAGTTGAAGAATTATAAAGGCGGACCGCGATTTGACTACTATCTTATGAACGTGACGCATTTTAACTACTACTACCCCGAGGAATTCAGAAGATATAAACCTGACTACACAAAGAATTTTACAATCATAAGCGGGCCACAGGAGAAGTTCAGAAAAGACCGCGTTGAGCTTAAGAACCGGTACATGAACTCCGTGCTCTACTGCGACCACCTGCTTAATGACATATTAAAGGCTCTCGAAAACACCGGCCGACTCAGGAATACTATCGTTGTAATCACAGGCGATCACGGCGAAGAATTCTGGGAACATGGAAGCTTCGGGCACACCTGGGGACTTAACAATATTCAGGTTCAGCCAGCGGCCATGATATTCTATCCCGGAATAAAAAGCAGCTCTATCAAGTACAGGTACACTTCGCACCAGGATTTTTTCCCCACTGTTTTTGACCTCATAGGTATAAGTGCAGACTGGCGTAAGTTCACAACGGGCAAGTCGCTCATTGACTATGACCCCGATCTGGACTTCGCCATATCATCACTGGGGATTCTGTGCAGCTTTAAACGCAACGGCTATGCGATAATGGGTGACGGCTACAAGATACTCTTCAGGAACAACATGGATCTTAACACCTCGCCATACGCCATCTATGATGACAACGACATGCAGGTTGATAATATTGACACGTACAGGGCGGTAAGGCTTCTTATGAAGGCTGCGGACTCAAAGCGATTAAGCCCGTTCCGGTAGGCTATCTGTAATTTGCTGCTTCCAGAAAGGCATAGGTTATGGCATCATAATCGGGTTCTATGTCAATTGGACCTATTTCGAACGTAATGCTCGGGATCGCCCGGCTCTTCTCTGAAATGTACCCACCCAGCGAGCCCGGTGTATCATAACCTATGTCAAAGTCTATGCCGTACCCGCTTATCTTTGACATCTTCTTATACAGGTCAGCGGGCACACCCTCTGAAGGATATATCTTTCCGAAAGGCTGATGGACTCCTATTACCATCCAGGGCTTGTAATCGTATATGGCGTTAACCACGAGAACGGTTTCAGGCTCAGAGCCGGGCAGTCTTCCGGGATTGTTATGGTTTTTTGCGTATTTAGCCTTCCATGTGGGGGCCGGAAAATTTCTGTTAATGTCTATCCTGTTTGCATTGGTCCTTGTGCCCATGATGAGTCCGTCGGGATTTATGCACGGGATCAGAACAACCCGGTTCTTCAGCAGTTCAGGGAACTCGTAAAGATACTCGCCGAATTTTATGACCGACATGGTGGCCGCGGGTTCATCGCCGTGAAGTCCGCCAATAACCAGGAGTGTTTTTGAGCCGCTGCCGAATTCCCTGTAATAAACAGGATTCATGTCATTTGAATAACCGAGCACCTTCCAGCCGATGGGGCTGACCGACATAGCCCTGTATTCCTTTATTGTTTTATGCCTGATCACATTGTACGGCCTCTGCCTCAGTGCATACAGGTGCCCGGCAGAAACAAAAAACAGCAGCATCACGACAAACAATTTAAGTATTTTAATATTTTTCATAGATCCCGTGAATATTATTTTTATATGCCTCCGGGGTCAAGAAATAAAATTATATCATGCGGCAAAGACTCCTTTTGTAGTGCCTTATTTCTGTAACACAAAAGGTCTATTCCCTGTGCAGCTGCGAAAAAAACTGCCGGAATTTATCTAAAAAAATTACCGGCACACAGTCAGTAATGTACTTTAAATTTTACCGGTCACAATCATACTTGTCTGCGTCACAATTAATCCGGATCACGGAGGATTTATGGAATTCACCTACTACATGCCGGTCAGGGTAATTTTCGGCAAAGGGGTCGTTACAAAAAGCGCTGCGGAATTTAAACGTCTCGGCAGCAGGGCGCTTGTAGTAACGGGCAGAAACTCTGCTGATGTCAATGGCTCAATGGCAGACACCGCGAAAGCACTTGAAGAGTGCGGAATATCATATAAAAGGTACGGGGAGATCAAACCGAATCCCGACGTGGAGAACGTCCGCGATGCTGCAGCCAGAGCACGCAGCATCGGCGCTGATTTTATCATAGGCATAGGCGGAGGCTCACCTCTTGATGCCGCGAAGGCTGTTGCGATTCTTGCCGCGAATGATATTGACGACGAAACACTTTTCAGCGGCACTTACACATCCAGGCCTCTTCCGGTTGCCGCTATCCCGACCACTGCAGGTACGGGCAGCGAGGTGACCCCCTACTCGATCCTTACACGCAGGTCGATCAGGAATAAAAAAAGTATAGGCTCACCGCTTATCTTCCCTGTCATGGCTCTTATTGATCCGGCATACACATACACACTGGGGATAAACTCAACAATCAACACCGCCATAGACGCGCTCTCTCACGCCGTTGAAAGCTGCCTTTCAGTACGCTCAACCCCTGCGATTAAGCCCGCGGCATACGAGAGCATGAGGCTGATTGCCGGGACATTCAATACCCTTCGCAGGCACGAACTCCCTTCATCTTCTGAAAGGGAAAGCCTGATGTATGCATCGATGCTGGCAGGCACATGCATCGCACAGGCCGGAACAACAGTTGTTCATGCAATAGGGTACCCGCTTACCTATTACAGAAATGTTGACCACGGCCGGGCAAATGGACTGGTCATGCATGGCTTCCTTAAATTTCTTGAACGCCGATCCACCGGGGTACAGGAGCTGCTTGAAATCATGGGGATGGGCAGCACCGACGAATTCGGCACTGCAATGAATGATCTGCTGGGAGCGAGGGAGACTCTTAGCGAGGATGAAATTAAACTTTTTACCGACACGGTTCTCACATCAAAAAACGTTGCCAACACCCTGCCGCAACCATCACGACAGGATATTGAGGAGATAATCAGGTTCTCGTTCCCTGGATAAATGCAATTTCCGGAATTAAGAAAATATCCGGAAATCCAATAGTGAAAATAAAGATGATTAAACATCAGCGCTATTTTCATTTTTTATTCCCCCGGTTCTGCCGATATTTAAACTGTAAACACACTGAAAGTCCGGTTAAAACTTAAGCAGACCGATGATCAGCAAGGGTGTCGAAGTGATTCGAAAAGTTTACCGGATATAAAGGGAAGAAGGAACAGAATGGAATACAGGAACAGGCATTTTTCTTACAACTGCAAATGCGGCTACAGTGTTAATGTCTTCATCGATTTCGGCAAGCCTCAGGAATACTACAGGTGCAGGATTTGCGGAAGCATGGTACCGCGCAAAGACGTGGACTAGGTTTTATCATCACCTTTAACAACAATCAGCGCGGAACATCCGGGACACGGGACAATCATTTCTTTGACAATACCGGACTTTCTGAATTCCCAGGGTCTGCCGCACCTGCACACTCCTTTTATACTGGTGAAGCCGGTATCGGGTTCATCGTTACCGAAATCAAACTTTAACTGAACATCACCCTTTTTCTTTACTGCCATGATTAAGATAACCTGATTAATCGTATTTCGGGGAATAGAGGTAATCCAGGAGCATCTTTTTCTCCTTGAGCTTAATCCTGACCGCTTCAATAATCTTCGGGTGCATCATAATACCGTCCATCTTCCTGTTCAGGTCCTTGGCAAGATCGACCTCTATCGGATTGTTAAAAAACCTGAGGGAGGACCTGCTGCCGGTGTTTTCGAACCTGCCAAAAACAATGACCTTCGGTTTAAGAATATCCCATGTTCCAATATCTGATACTACCGAAACCTCGCCGGTATTCAGCTGGCAGAAATCGCCCCTGCGATAAAAGGACTGCGAGTTGTTCAACATGCTGCCTGCCATATTTATAAAATCAGAAACAAGCTGGCGGTCATATTTTTTATCGATTGTCCCTGCTATAATCTTCAACGCTTCCGGAGGGGTGTAGGCTTTTCTGAACGGCCTGGGTGACGTGAGCGCATCGTACATATCGCATATTGAGACTATTTTTGGAGAAGTAGGGAGAGTCTCATAGGGCAGGCCGTAGTAACCTTCATCATCAAAACGCTCATGGTGAAAGAGGATTGTCTGCAGTACGATCGGATCAACCTCCCGCAGCCCCTTGAGCATGTTATAACCATCCTGGGGATGTAGCCTCATCCTTATGAGTTCCTCCTCTGTAAGTTTGCCAGGCTTGTTGAATACCTCTTTTTCAAGCTTCATTTTCCCTATATCGCTCAGGTAGGCGCCAGTCACAATTTTTTTAACTTCAGCTTCGCTGTATTTACGCCTTTTCTGCGCCATGAGCGCTGTCAGCATGCCGACGTTAATCGAATGATTATAAAGATACTCGTCAAAGGAACGCATATCCTTTATCAGCGTAAGTATTGCCATATCCTTTGCTTTAAGTTCTTCAATAATATCGTTTATAATATCCTCTGTACGCCTGTACGCATCGGGTGTAAATTTATCTGTAGATAGTATTTCATCCAGGACTCTCTTTGTATGGTTCCACGCTTTATGGTAAACACGGCCGGCGACCATTCCTCTGCTGTTACCGGGAATGTAATAGTATATCTTTGATCCGTAGAGTTCCCTTATCTGTCTTATCCTTGAGGCGGTGAGGACCTCTCTTTCATCAAGGAGTTTTTCCCCCTCGTTGGAATATAGAGGGTACACAAAAGATGTATCAGGCTTTATGTAGTCCAGATCTATTGAAATTTTCTGTTTGTTGCCGCTATCTGCCATACCGGATATCACCTGTTATTCTCCCCGGATTAATAAATTCGTGAAACAAACCGACACAATACATGCCTGCTACAAAAATACAATAAAATTTCAGCAATTATTCATTAAAATACTTTTTTATGGAATAATTCAATGTTAATCCCTAAACATTTTACAGAGTATGATGCACTATTACTCCCGCCATTTTGTCAATGCCAGTGCAGAAGTATTGCCCCTGGTATGATTGATAATCTTCTGATTATACACTCCGACAGTTGCAGGTTCAGCAAGACAGCTTAAATCATCGTGAAGGCTGATTTCACCCCTGAAAGCAATATCGATTGATGCAAGCTCGCCGCCATCAATCCGGCCGGCAAGATTCTCGTAGAAGAGCTGGGCATACGATGCGTTGTTCATATGGTTGTTGATGTCAATATCCTCATAACGGGCCGATGTTCTGTATGTAATCCCGTAGTTTTCAAGATCGGGTATTTTTTCAAATGAATGCTCAACCGACCTGGCTGAATGTGTTTCAAAGAGTCTGCTTGAAGGCACATTGATCTCAGAAGGTTTTCGGGTATCGCGGTTAATCAGCGCAAGAGTGGCTGTAGCTGCAGCAAGCACATTTCTTTTTTCATCGCAGATGGTAAAATCCCTGCAGGCAAAGTATTTTTCCAGTTTTGAACGCCAGGTGCTGCATATCAGTTTCTGGTGAAGTACGGGGTACCGCCTTATCTCTGCATAGAATCGGGCATAAACCCACGACAGGTTCAACGACTCAATGTCTCCAAGCGATGTGCCCTGCTTCCTGGAATGCTCATCAACATTGGCCTGCATATAGTTAAACAGAGACTTCAGCCTGCACTTTTTGTCAGGCCCCACTTCGTGGATCATGACACTGAATTCAGATACGCCAATATATTTGCTATCCATATAATACCCCCTCCCCGAACATACATACCGGGAAATAAATGTAAAGCTTAAATTAGGCCCGCCCTTTAAGTGAATAAAGTGGACTGTCACTGAGCCCCGCACCCTTCTTCATGCCTGCGCAGAACGCAGTTTTGCACCAACACCGGACTGTCACGGGGTCCGGGGCGAAGCCCCGCACCATTCTTCATGCCTGTGCAGAACGCAGTTTTGCACCAACAC
>JAAYBQ010000274.1 GCA_012730035.1 Spirochaetota bacterium | reverse complement strand
GATAACCGCGAACTGAGAAAACGTGGCGGCGGACTTTTTGGCGCCAATCCGCTTACCGGCAGTATCGGCGTAGTAACGGTAAACCTGCCCCGTCTTGGTTACCTCTGTCAGACCGAAGAGCAGTTCTTTGTGGAACTGGAAAAGCTGATGGTTCTCGCAAAAAATTCACTTGAGATAAAGCGCAAGGCACTGGAAAATTTTACTCTGAGCGACCTTTATCCCTACACGAAATTTTATCTTTCAGGTGTGTTCGATCGTGATAAAAAGTACTGGGGGAACCATTTTTCAACCATTGGGCTTGTAGGTATGAACGAAGCCTGCATTAATTTTCTTAATGCTGACATATCAACAATCGAGGGCAAGACCTTTGCGGTCAAGGTGCTCGACTTTATGCGCGACCGGATAATGAAGTTTCAGGAGGAGACCGGACACTTCTACAATCTTGAGGCCACTCCTGCTGAAGGTGTGACATACAGGTTTGCCAGGTCCGATAAAAATCTCTACCCGGATATTAAGACAGCGGGGAAGAACGAGCCGTATTATACAAATTCGGTTCATCTGCCCGTGAATCATACGGATGACCTGTTTGAGGTGCTTGACCACCAGGATGAGCTTCAGACAAAGTTTACCGGAGGAACAGTAGTTCACCTTTTTCTGGGTGAAAAAATCGATGACATAGAAGTTGTCAAATCACTTGTGCGACGTATAGCGGAAAGCTACGCTTTACCATATTTTACACTTACCCCTACATTCAGTATATGCCCCATACATGGTTATTTAACCGGCGAGCATAAATACTGTCCCTACGACCATAGCCCGGAAGAACTATTGAAATACGGGATAGAAGTCGATATATAAAACAGATATTTTTAACTTTTTAACAGGAGACATAATATGAAAAAGAAGGAGTTAAAAGTCCAGGCGGAAATCTATTCACGCGTAGCCGGATATTTCAGGCCGGTCAACCAGTGGAATAGAGGAAAACAGGAGGAATTCTCCCAGAGACTTGAATACAGCATAGATACAGTGATAAATGAACTGAACTATTCGTACGATGAATATAAGAGGGCTGTCTAAAACCTCCCTCGTCGATTTTCCCGGAAGGATTTCCGCTGTAGTTTTTACAGGCGGCTGCAACATGAGATGCCCTTTTTGCCACAATGCCGGGCTGGCGCTTGGCGGTTCCGGATTTGAGCGGATTACAGAGGATGAAATCTTTGCGTTTCTTGACAAAAGGAAGGGATTGATCGACGGGGTCACAATAACCGGCGGTGAGCCGACTCTCCAGAATGACCTTGCAGATTTTTTAGGAAAAATCAGAGCTATGGGATTTCTTGTGAAACTGGACACGAACGGTCTGCTACCCGCAATAGTTTCAGGTATAATTGAACGAGGTCTTGTAGATTATATCGCTGTAGATATAAAGTCATCCCCGGAAAATTATGCCCGTGCCACTGGTGTTGGATTGGACTACATCAGGGTAAAAGAGACCATCGATCTTATAAGGTCGTCGGGAGTTAACTACGAGGCCAGGACTACGTGTGTACCCGGATTTGTGGATATCGATGACATTGTTAAAGCGGGTGAATTTTTCGGACGGTTCAAACACTGGTACCTTCAGCAGTTTGTTAACAGAAATCCCATGATCGATCCTTCATTAAAATCCCTATCACCCTACCCGGTGGAATACATGAAAAAGATGCAGGCGGCAGCATCAGCCTGGAGCGATAAATGTATTTTGCGCGGAGTTTAATAAAATTTACACTGCCGGCTATACTGGTTCCTGCTATTCTGATTTTCTTTTCAGTAGGAACTGAATCTTCAATACCGCGAATTTTTTCGTCCGCTGAGAGGTCTATTCTGCGCGAGGGCAGGATTATGACCTTTGTTTATATGAAGGGTAAGGGTAATGCTTCAAGTAATGTAAGCGATGCGGCCGGATTTCTTAATATTTCTGCTCTTCCTGATGGCTGGGGAAAGTATGACGTAGTGCTTGTCGAAAAGGCTTACCTTAAGGTTAACGTTTCAGAGTTTTCACGGATTAAGATATTCAACACGATCACAGCGCGTTCCCGAATCAGGGGGATGATGTATTACTCCATATCCGAAAAGCGTATGGCTCAACTGATACTGGAAAGTTCTGCGGTCAGGTCCTGCGATGACAGGTCGTATGTGCCTGATCATAATGCTGCGCAGATTCCAGCTTTATACCGCTCATACTTTACGGTAAGGGACAACAGGATGGGGCGAATATGCTTTAACGCCACGGTTGAGTACATGGGTGGCATGTTTGTCGAAACAGACGTTTCATGCGGTAAAGTGTCACGGCTTGGCATGAGGGTCTTTAATGATAGCGGATACGTTGTTAAACACTACATTGTTCCGGATGAAAGCGGTGGAGGCTACTTTTACTGTTCGGTGCAGATCATGAAGGTGGAGAGCAGTATCATGAAAAAACTGGACCTGCTGAACCCTGAAAATTTCGGTAACAGGGTAAGGGGTGAGACCGTTCACTTTTTCAGGCGCATGGGATACGATATTTCATCAAAGGCTGTTGCGTTCAGGTGATCATCCGCCTACGCTTGACATGGACTTGATCTCGCTGTGAATTGCCCTGCATCCTCCATTATCACCTGAACATTCCATCTTGTGGCCGTCCCATTTTTCTTTCACAGCTTTTGAAATAATTTCCATTATTTCTTCATCGCTTGCGCCGTTTCTGGCTGGTGTTTTAAGGTCATATTGCCGTACTGAATGCAGGCACGTTTTAAGGTGACCGTCAGAAGTTATTCTGAGCCTGTTGCAGTTTGCGCAGAACTTGTGCGTCATTGGCGGAATAATTCCGAGCCTGATCTTTTTTCCGTTATAGGTCATATCGTAACGCATTGCCACACCATGGTCATCGGCTTTTACACTTTTCAGCTCGCCAAAACCTGACAGCAGTTCAATAAGTCTGTCGGATGGTATAAATTCGTTAAAGGCATCTTCGGCCGTAACTGGCATCCTTTCGATAAACCTGAGAGTAGCGTCCCTGTCCTGGAAGTAGTCGAGGAAGTCTTTCAGCTCATCAAGCGTGTTTTTAAGCAGTACAGCGTTTACCTTTACGTCAAAGAAACCGGTTGCCAGAACTTTTTCCAGGTTTGACTTAACTGCTTCAAAACTGTCACGTCCGGTAAGTTCCATGAACCTCTGGCGTGAAAGTGTGTCCATGCTTATGTTGATTTTTGTAACACCGTGTTCTTTTAGCAGGTCAATGTGTTCGTCAAGAATGACGCCGTTTGTTGTCAGGCAGAGCTCAACGCCAGGGTGAAGTCTGTGGGTTTCGGATATTATATTCTGAAAATCCCGGCGAACCAGAGGTTCGCCGCCTGTGAAGCGGACTTTTTTTACACCCATTCGGACCATTATATTTATAAACCGTACGAATTCCTCGTTCTTGAGTATTTCATCATGACTCATGAATTCAACTCCGTCGGGCGGCATGCAGTATCTGCACCTCAGGTTGCACTTGTCGGTGATGGATACCCGGAGGTAGTCGTGGTGGCGTAAAAATTTATCTTTGAGCATCTGGGTGTTCCCTCTTATTTGTATTTTGTTTATCGGGGAGCAGCCCTCGGTCCGACAAAAAGAAATAGAGATTTTTTTTGAACAGGCTGTTGCGGGGATTTAGCAGTATGGCTGAATTGTACATTTCAAATGCCCTGCTGTATTTTCCCTCCAGTTCATATATTATTGCAAGGTTGTTTTCAACAGACCCGTTTTTTTCCTTCACTTCAAGTTCCGAGAACAATACAGATGCACCATAAAGGTTGCCGTTTATTGCTTCGGCGCATGCCGCTTCGAGTATTTGAGTATGTACAGGTGTGCTTCCTTTTGTGCAGAAAAATCGTTGTGTTTCGTACCGGTTAAGTCCGGAGTAGTATTTTTCGTTTGATCCTGGCTGTACCACCAGTATGGGGTTACACCGGGATTTAATGCTGTTTTTTACGGCAACTGTCTCCTGTGTAGAACAGCCGCATAACAGAAGTGATAACATGATGCTAAATTGCGGGAGAAATTTTTTCACAGGTGCTCTCCACTGTTTTTGCCACTTCAAGAATCTTCTGTTCCATGAAATGGTTGCCCATAATCTGGAGTCCAACGGGGAGTCCGTTGCTGTCCAGTCCCGCAGGTACCGATATGCCGGGTATGCCTGCCAGGTTTGCCGAAATGGTAAGTATATCCGACATGTACATCTGCAGAGGATCACTTGACATCTGACCTATCTTGAAGGCGGTTGTGGTCGTAACCGGCGAGATGATTGCATCTACCCTGCTGAAAGCGTCTTTAAAGTCGTTGATAATAAGAGTCCTGCCTTTAAGCGCCTTAACGTAATAGGCATCGTAATATCCCGAACTTAGCGAAAAAGTCCCGATGATAATTCTGCGTTTGACCTCTTTGCCAAAGCCCTGGCTGCGCGATTTGAGGTAAAGGCTGGACAGGTCTTTGGTGTCCGGGGATCTGTAGCCGTATCTGACCCCGTCATATCTTGCCAGGTTCGACGATGCCTCTGCTGTAGCTATGAGGTAATATACGGGAATAGCATATTGCGTGTATTTCAGGTTGATCGGGATTATTTCGGCGCCGAGGTTTTCGAGTGCGTCAATTTTTTTTTCTATGATTGATCTGATCTCAATGTCAATGCCGTTAAAATATTCGGCAGGAACTCCCACCTTAATTCCCTTCACGCTGCCGTTAAGGGCCGATGCGCTGATGTCGGATTCGCAGTTGATCGAGGTGGAGTCCAGGGGATCATGGCCAGCAATTATTTCAAGGAGTGCCGCAGCATCGTCCACGCTGCGGCCGAATGTGCCTATCTGGTCAAGGGATGACGCGTACGCCACCAGCCCGTAACGGGAAACCCTTCCGTATGTCGGTTTTATTCCGGTTACTCCGCAGAATGCTGCAGGCTGCCGGATCGATCCTCCCGTGTCAGACCCAAGCGCTGCCGGGGCCATGAACGCAGAGACTGCAGCCGCTGATCCGCCTGAACTGCCGCCGGGAACACGCTCGGTGTTGTATGGATTTTTTGCAGGGCCGAAGCTGGAATTTTCGGTTGATGAACCCATTGCGAATTCGTCCATATTTGTTTTGCCCGCAATAAGCAGGCCCTTCGCTTTCAGCTTTTCAATTACTGTAGCATTAAAAGGAGGCACAAAGTTTTCAAGAATTTTTGAGGCGCAGGTAGTCCGTGTTCCTTCGGTGTTGATATTATCTTTTATGGCAACGGGTATTCCGTCAAATTTCGACAGGGCTGAACCTGATGACCTGCGCCTGTCC
Organism: Spirochaetota bacterium; assembly: GCA_012730035.1. Taxonomy (GTDB): domain Bacteria; phylum Spirochaetota; class UBA4802; order UBA4802; family UBA5550; genus JAAYBQ01. The sequence continues at coordinate 13,287 of JAAYBQ010000274.1, read as the reverse complement.
GATTCTTCTGCTGATGCGATAAGTTTATCAGGTTCGAAGGTGATATAGGCATTGATCCTGCTGTTCATTGCGGGGACATGGTCAATATAGGAGCGCGCTATTTCTGATGCGGAAATCTCCTTGCGGTCGAGCAGGGCTGAAAGTTCAAGTAATCCTTTCCTGTGAAGCATAAATCCCCCAATAATACAGTGTTTTTCCAAGGTTTAAAGTTACAATTCAAAAAAACCTGTCCGGGGGTGGTGTCAATAAAAAAACCGGGGCAGGATAAAGTAACAAAGTAAAAAAATACCTTGAAATTTACGTTTGCTATTTTTAAGGTATATATCAGGAGTAATTTTATGCTGTTCTGTGTCTAAAAAAGGCTCAGATGACAGAGCCCGGTGCCGGCATATTAAAGCCGGTAATTTTTATTTACGGAGTTATAAATGTACAAAAAAAGGCTTATCCCGTTACTTACACTGGTAATAGTTTTTTCGTGCCTTAAACAGTCTCAGGGGCTTAAACAGTCCGATATGAGGATGATTATCGGTCGGGTGCTTTCAGTTCATCTGCAGTATGACGCCATTGATGATAATATTTCAAGAAGAATATACTCAAATTATATGGATGCACTCGATTACGGAAGATACTACTTCTATCAGTCAGACATAAGGGCAATGTCCAAACATGAACTTTTCTTTGATGACTATATCGCGCGTGATGATTACAGGGCGGTATATGAAATATTTGCACTTTATAAAAACCGTGTGAACGAAGGTATGCTCATATTTGATGAGTTGATTAAAGAGGACTATGATTTTACAAAGGACGAATCCATAGTTGTGGACAGACGGCAGGTACAGTTTGCACGAGACAGGGCCGACATGGTCGACAGGTGGAGAAAAAGCATAAAGCTTCAGCTGCTTAACATGGTGTCGTCAGGTAAAACTATCAAGGAGGCAAAGCAGAAGCTTATAAAAAAATACTCCATAACGAAAAAGCGGCTTGAAGAGATTGATGACAGTAAACTGCTCGGGATATTCCTTAATTCCATTACAACGGCGCTTGATCCGCATACTAATTATCTTGATGAAGAGGAGTTCACTGATTTCAAGATATCGATGCAGCTTAAACTCCAGGGCATAGGCGCAAGACTTAGAAGCGAGGACGGCTTTACGGTGATTGAATCAATAATCCCCGGAGGAGCGGTTGACAAACTGCCGGAAGGGCAGAAAATTAAAGCTAACGACAAAATTGTTGCAGTGGCGCAGGATGAAGGTGAATTTGTTGATGTAATAGACATGGATCTTAAAGATGTGGTAAACCTTATTCGCGGCAAAAAGGGGACAAGGGTCAGGCTGAGTATAATAAGGGATGCCGGCGGCAAAACCGAGAGGTACATAATACCCATTGTGAGGGAGGAGATAAACCTTGAGGACAGTGATGCTGAATCACATATTAAAATATTCAAACGTAACGGTAAAAACTACAAAGTAGGATATATTACCCTTCCTTCTTTCTACGCTGACAGGGAGCGTGGAAAGAGTTCCTCTGGTGATGTTGAGATGCATCTTGAAAAGCTCAAGGCTGAAAAGGTGGACGTTGTTATACTTGACCTTCGTGGCAACGGTGGCGGATTGCTGGATGAAGCAATAAATATTGCGGGCCTGTTTATCCAAAAAGGTCCGGTGGTACAGGTGGTCAGCAAGATGTATTCACCGAGGGTCTATTCTGACGAAGATCCATCCATTGCATACGACGGGCCCCTTGTAGTCCTGATAGATAATTTCAGCGCCAGCGCGTCCGAGATTCTGGCAGGAGCTATTAAGGATTACAGGAGAGGAATTATTGTAGGTGGTTCAAACACTTACGGCAAAGGCACGGTACAGAGCATGTATCCTCTGAACAATGAGACCACGGCGATTAAGATAACAATTAATATTTTTTACCAGCCGGGCGGCACATCGAACCAGCTGACAGGCATTGCGCCGGATATTTATGTGCCCGATATCACCTCGGTATGGGATATAAGCGAGAAGGATAACAGGTATCCGCTGCAATGGGAAAAGATCAGCAAATCGGACTTCCGCCAGGTAAACCGGGTTGACAATTCAATCGTAGAGAAGTTAAAAAAACTCTCTGCAGCAAGAACAGGTTCAAAAGAATACAACGAGTTGAAAAAGACAATTGATGATTATAAGAAAAAATTAAAGAATAAAACCCTCAGCCTTAAAGAGGAATCTGACATGACCAGGAAAAAGGATAAGGAGATCGAGGAGCGTTATAAAATCGACCAGAAAAAGAACGGGATCGATCTAAGTAAAGATCTTTTTCTCAGGGAGGCATTCAACATAGGATGCGATTATTCTGACATGCTCCGTTGAGCGCGTCAGAATAATTCAAGATAGGCACTGATTTTTTTCTGCAGGTTGCCGGGTGTTATTACCAGCGGATCAATTCCATCACGCATCATCCTGATCCGCAGGTAATCAACATGCTCCGATGGGAATTCACAATCCCCTTCATCTGTGAAAATCACTGTTTCAATTCCGTGGTTCCTGAGCAGCCTGTATAGCAGTTCGTGTCTCTCCTGCGGGCTGCGCAGGCAGGGTGTCAGAGGCCTGTACGAGTATGCATCCAGTAGTTCATAAAAAAGAAACTCTGATTCTGCGTTTGTCGAAAGGTCAAAGCACCTGCGTCCTGTGCATGAATCATCCTCTGATACATTGATTCCCATTGATTCGATCTGATCGGCAAGTTCATTGGGGAACAGGCGCCCGCCGTAAAGCATGGCATTGATACCTGATCCGGCAGCCACGGGTTGTTCACTGCGCATCCATTCGAGTACAGGGGCTATCAGTTGCAGCGCCCTGTCCGGAGGGAGTATAAGGGCTGTTTCGAATATCCGGGAAAGATCTGTGCTGCTTATAAGACCAGGTTTTTCGTTTTTCGCAGTGTTTATTCCGCGCAATGTCCTGCGGAGTGCTTCGTATACCGCAGTGCGTTTCTGCAGTTCACCAATATTAATCTCCCTTATATTTATACCGCAAAGGGTTCTGAGCATCTCTTCAAAACTGTTATGCAATGCCACTGATGCATCCTCACCCCAGCCTGACGGAAAACTGAAACTGAATGATTTAACTGAGGGGAACGGATTATGTGAACATGTTCCGCTGCATCCGGGAAGAATTACTGCGTCATACACTGCCGCGTACTTTTCGCGAAGGTCGGTGGAGTCCAGAACAAATTCTGGTATTTTAAGCAGCAGTATATTGAATGCCGCGGGAATTTCAGGGGGTATAACCGGACAGGTACACCCGAAAATTCTTGTGCCACTCTCTTTTTTGATGGTAAGAAGCATCCCGGCGTGGGTATCGATAATGTTGAGCGCCGAAAAAAGCTGATTTTTTTTATTAATATCCATCTTATCCTTTTGTAATACGGTGGATTCTTTTGAACAAATTATTGACTTAATTACGGCTTCTATAATATGGTTATACATATTCATCAACTTTTTTATTGCTGGTTAACAGCTGATCGGAGAAAAACTATGGCCGCTGTAAAAACAAAAAATACGGGCAGGAAAAAACCGGGCAACCCATACCTCTCCGTGCTTCTGCCGGTTTATAACGAGGAGGAGAGCCTTGACCTGCAGTACAAAGCGGTCATCAATGCTCTTGCGGGTCTTAAAAAGAGCTTTGAAATAATATTTGTAAATGACGGCAGCACAGATCGTTCAGCCGGAATACTCCGATCAATTGCTGCGGCGGATAAAAGGGTCAAGGTAGTCAATTTCAGGAGAAATTTCGGACAGACAGCGGCTATGGCTGCAGGCATAGATTATTCATCGGGCGAGGTTCTGGTGTTCATGGATTCAGACCTGCAGAATGAGCCTGGCGATATAATGAAGCTTCTGGACAAGATCGAAGAGGGTTACGATGTAGTAAGCGGCTGGAGAAAGAACAGGCAGGACAAGCTTATATCGCGGAAGATCCCCTCAAGGATTGCCAACAGGCTGATATCGCGTGTAACAGGAGTTCCGCTGCATGACCTGGGATGTTCACTTAAGGCGTACAGGGGTGATGTGCTGCGCCAGGTCAACCTTTATGGCGAGATGCACAGGTTTATACCGGTTCATGCTTCGTGGATCGGTGCAAGGATAACAGAGGTGCCCGTTGGACATCATGCAAGGCAGTTCGGCCAGTCCAAGTATGGTATAAAAAGAACTTTCAAGGTTCTTCTTGACCTGGTAACCGTCAAGTTCATGGGCTCATATTCAACGAAGCCGATTTATGTTTTCGGCGGAACAGGATTTATTGCGCTGCTACTGGCATGCGTAAGCGGAGTCGCTGTAATAGCGATGAAAATAATCAATAATACGGATATGACCGGCAACCCCTTTTTTATGCTGACAATACTGCTTATTATTATGGGGATCCTTTTTCTGCAGATGGGTATTTTAGCAGAGATAATGATAAGGACTTATCATGAATCCCAGAAGATGCCCCCCTACAAGGTAAAAGAGACTTTAAACATGGACCGTAAATAAAAAAACGGCAACGAACGCCCGATTCTGTTGTTTATTTTTTCTTGTCATCATCCTTGCCTCCCATTATGAATGACATGGGATGCTTTTTCAGTTCTGCAGATATCTCTTTCATTGTTACCGCAGTCTCCCTGAATGCTTCGAGTGTGGCTATTATGTTCTCTTTTGAACTTCCCAGTACAGTGTTGATTGATTCCACGCTTCCGGTAAGTGATGTGAGCAGACCGCGAATGTTCTGGCGGCTCTCGATAGATATATCCTTGACAACACCGACTGTATCTGTAAGCGTCCTGAGCAGGGCGTGAACGTCTTCAAGGACGGCCTCGAGGTTGACATATTCGAGTCCTTCTATTACGTCGCCGTTGCGAAGAGGCGCTCCCTTTCTGTCCGGGTTGCGCAGCTCAATTGCAGGGTCGCCTATTATGTTCTGGTTCATTATAACCGCGCTGCAGTCCTCATGAAGGTCCATGCTGCTGTCTATTCGCAGGGTGGCCAGGAAATGCAGTGTTGGTTTATATACGGGGGTCAGTTCAACCACGCGGCCTACCTCGTAGCCCTTCATCTTTATCGATGTTCCTTTTTTAAGCGCTGATATGTTGTCAACCTTGAGGTAGACATCTATGGTTGAACCGGAGATGGAATATCCCAGTTTAAGTATGACGAACATAAGCAGCAGAACTGCGGGTATTATTATAAAGAGGCCGACCTTGTATTCGTTTGGATTTTTAAAAGCGATTTTTTTCATAATATTACCATGGGTCCCTGTATAGAGTTTGTCCTGTACTGCACAAGGTACGGATTGTCAGAATTAAGAAAGTCCTGCCTTTCGGCTCGTTCCTTTATCGAGTCCATAAGGGTCTTGATGTTCAGCTGGCAGTGGTCTTCAAAGGCGTTTTCAATATAGAGCAGGTCAGGGTCCAGTATTATGGCCCTTGCGTAGGCTGTCTTAAGTATTTCAGACCTGGTCAGGTCAAAGGGGCGCAGCTTTTTGCAGTGGTCAAGGTTAAGGTCGTATATGGCCCTGTCCACGAGCTTTTTTATTTCGGTCATGGTATACGAGGAGTGATATTCAAGCGGAAGTGCTATGTTCTGCTCAACGCTCATGTTGCTAAGAAGTCCGTAATCCCCATGCATATACCCAATGTCTTTTTTATGATTAAACCGGCTTATGTAATCGAACTCCCTGACCGGGCTTCCCCTGAAGAATACGTCTCCTTCAAAGTCTATGCCGGTCTTGACCAGAAGGTCAAAGAGCCCGCTGCTTCCCGAACCTTCGGGCCCGAAAATAATTTTATTTTCACCGCGTTCAATTTTTAGCGAGACGTCGTTCAGTACAGTGCAGTTATTGGGCCTGTAAGTTACATTCCGGATATCTACAAGCAGGTCATCCACAGGGTCACCATCACACCAGGTAGAATAGCGATGAAACAGCTATATTTACAATTATTGAAACAAAGAGCGTCCGTACGACCGCCCTGGATACGTAAATGGGAATCTCGAACTTTGACTCGGGCTTGAATCCGTAGTAGCAGCATATAAGCGGTATGGTTATACCGAAAAGAATGCTTTTAAGCAGTGCTGTTGCAATGTCCTTGAATGTGAATGCATCCATAACTGACCGGGCGAATGTGTCCAGTGGAATGTAGACCACTGTCTGTGAGATCAGGTAGCCTCCAAGAAAGGCCACAAGGTCGAATATTATTATAAGGGAGAGTATGGAGAGGATCGAAGCAATAATCCTGGGAAAAACTATGTAGAGCCGGGTGTCTATACCCATAAGCTCCATTGAAAGTATCTCCCTGGACCATTTCTGTACCGAGATTTCAGTTGCAATGGCTGAACCTGACCGGGTGATTACTATGAGGGCTGTTGCAAGGGGGCCAAGTTCCCGGGCGATTATTATTACCAGAATGTTCCCCAGGAATCCCGCAACTCCGAACTTCGGGAGGCTGGTGAGTGCCTGGATGATTACTGTACCGCCAAGGAGCAGCGCAATGGTCATAACAACTGCAAGCGCGTCGATTCCCGTAAACCTTGTCTGGTTTATGATAATATTGTAAACAGACCGGAACCTCATGTATTTAAGTGATCTGAAAGAGGTGAATATGGATTTTACATAGCTGCGGAAATCATTAATTCCCCTGTAGTATTTAAGGGTTTTTTTTCCGGTTTTTATTATCAGTTCGTTGATCATATATTTTAAAACGGTTCAGGTAATCCGGTTAGAGGATTTCGTTTATTGTATAATATCATTTATGCATCGACTTTTCTCAATTATTTTTTTATTTATGGTAATAATAATTCATTTTTGTTCGGGGTGCCGATAAATATTAGTGTGCAGCAGTATTGACATCGCGGCTTATTCAGGAGGCATTGCGCGGCTGCGCCGTGGCCGTTATTTTTTAAGAGCGGCGGGATTAAAGCTAATAATAAACTGGAACATATATGTCAAAAAATATCAGGTATTTCGGCGGCGCAGGTGCCGCGGTCATCATCTCGCTGATGATTTTTGCCTCGCTATATAAAGGAGCAGTCTATGCGTCTGACTGCACAAAATCGATGATAATACGCGCGTTTGGACTGAACGGTTACCAGGGCGAAAGCGTGAGTGTTATAAGCACAGCAAGATACAAAAAGAGTTTGAAGACTTTCAGCAGCCTGCCGCATGGGATGGTGCATTTTGCCGGCGTAATTTTTTACAGGGCGCCGCAGAATATAAGCCTTGAAGATTTTATGGATAAGACCATTGAGCTGACCGGATTTTACAGGATTACCGAAATGGAACAGGCATTACTCGGCATGAATCGTATTACCGGGAAGATAATTAATGCAGGCGAACTGGTTATTGTAAAGAATGCTGCGCCTCCGTTTATTCCTGATAACAGGGCAGGCAGGGCCGGTGTAATACCCTACGTGCGGGGGGTCTATTTTACAGGTGATTCAGCGGGGAGCAGCAGGTTCATTGAAAAGCTTCCTCAGCTCAGGGCTGCAGGGATTAACGCTATAGTTTTTGACGTAAAGGATATAACAGGTATAGTCCATACAGGTAGCCGCGTGGAGCAGGTAAAAAAATTCGGGCTGAACAGGCGTAAAGCCATAGACAATCTGCCCATGATGATACGCGAATGCCGCAGGCATGGCATGTATATAATCGCACGAATCGCAGTGTTCAGGGATCACCTGCTTTATGATAATGATCCGTCAAGCAGGATAAAGTCAAAAAGCACCGGGAGGGACTGGAATTCCGGTACTAAAGAAAAATGGTGCGATCCCACTAACAGCATGGTGCAGGAATACAATATTTCTCTTGCGTGTGAACTGGCTGATTCCGGTGTGGACGAGGTGCAGTTCGATTACATAAGGTTTCCCACAGTGGGAGACCAGAACGATGCAGCCTATACCTGGAGCGGAGGCAGAGCTGACAGGACAATGGCCGTGGCTTCATTTCTTAAAAATGCGCACCAGAGGCTCAGGTCAATAAACTGTTTTCTTTCAATAGACATATTCGGTGTGGTCGCATGGGGAAAGTATGTCGATATAGAGAAGACCGGCCAGAAGATAGATCTGCTTGCAGCAAATTGTGACGTAATCTCGCCCATGTTATACCCGTCGCATTTTAACGATGAGTTTGACGGGTTCGCAAAGCCCGGCGACCACCCGCATCACTTTATAATGAATGGCTGTCTAAAGGTCAGGGAACTGGCAGGTAAAAGTAAAGTTATAGTAAGGCCCTGGCTTCAGGCTTTCGGATGGAGAGTTTCAAAATACAACCCATCGTATATAGCTGAACAGGTAAGGGGTTCTGTGGACGGGGGTGGTTTCGGCTACCTGTTCTGGAATGCTTCGAATAAATACGACGAAGTGATACAGGGGATGGCGCTGGTTCCTGCCGGTAAATAGCACCGGCAGGAGAGTTGATTTTTATTTTGCAATGATTGTGACTGTGCAGGTATCGATGAATTCAGGTTTGCTCTTCCAGTGTTCACCGTACCTGAAGGTCAGAGTGTATTCACCCGGCCTGGCCTTGATTCTGAAAACCTGTATGTCTTCTGCGCCTGTTTTGTCCTTCCCGGATGTCCTGACATTTTCAGCAGCAAGGATGATTCCCTCAGGAAGAGGATATACCAGTTTCCAGCTGAAACCGGTACTCAGCCGCGCAGCAAGTTCTACATCGACAGGAGAACCTGCCCTGACTTCAAGAACACGGTTTCCCGATTTTACGATCGGGTTGTCAGATGTGTTGCCGCCGGTTGTAGTGCATCCTGCAGTAACTAAAACGCAAAGCAGAAACAGATAAAATATATTTTTCATGTATTCACCTCTATTCCGAAGCCACAACGGCCCAGGTTGCTCCGAATCCGATATTGTTGCATCCGTATTCAACCCAGACGTATCCGTTATCGCCCCATTGCGGGCCCCAGGAATTTTTCACAAGGTATGCGTTCTTTTTGTCATCCCATCCGACAATTGTTATGGCATGGTTGATATCCTTTTCACCTGATACAGATGCGAATTCGTTAAAGATGCCGCTCTTGTAAGCCTGGAAAGCGGGTGTAACCTTGACACAGGCGGCTATTGCGCCGTATTTGCAGATTGCATCTTTCATCTCTGCGACAGATGGGATGCCGGCGTTTCTCCGTATGTATCCCCACTTGAGGACTTTATACGGCGAATTGCCAAGGGATGAGCAAGCTCCCTGTTTGCCTTTGTATTCCTTGTCTTTTTCCACCATTGCGCCCTTACCCATAAGGTAGTCGAATACGCCGCCGTACCATCCTCCGTCGCAGCTGCCGGCATCGTTACCTTTTTTATCCCTGGCACAGTCAAGTATGAATTGTTCTGAAATATCAAGTGTAATGCGGTTCTTTATGTAGTAGTTGGTCTCGTAAACAGCAGCGGATGTGAAAGCCCAGCAGCTTCCGCATACACCCTGGTATTTGACAGTAGTGGCATATTTTGAATCTCTCCAGTTGAAAGCAGCCAGTGTAACAACGGGTGCAATGCTGATCGGGACGTTTCTGTCGCCCATCAGCCTGGCGTTCTCCTGGTCCTGGCGCCTTAACTCATCCTGCTTACGCCTTTCCTCATCCTGTCGGCGTTGCTCCTCGTCCCTGCGCAGCTTTTCGTCCTCTTTTTTGCGCCTCTCCTCCTCTTTGCGTTTCAGCTCCTCCTGTTTTCTTCTGTCGCTCTCTTTTTCTATCGCATCTTCCCTTCTTTTCCGTTCATCCTCAAGTCTCTTCAGCTCATCCTGCCTTCGCTTTTCCTCTCTCTGTCGCTCAAGCTCCTCTTTTCTTCGCTGAAGCTCGTCTTTCTTTTTCTGCTGCTCATCTTTTTTGCGCTCAAGTTCCTCGCGTTTTCTCCGTTCATCCTCTTTCTTTTTAATCTCGTCATCAGAAGGGGGTTTGCTCCCCGTTATCTGGGAAATTTTGTATTTCATCATTTCGTTCAGTTCAACTTTATATTTTAAATTACGTTCCTTGATGTCACTGACGATTTTTTTCATCTCGCTGTTGACTTCATCGGGTGATTTCATGAATGATTCCCTGTCCTGTTTATAGCGTTTCAGGATATCATCTTTAGTGGATCTCTGGGCGAATGCGTTAAATCCTCCGGCAGAGTTGAATAAGAGCAGTGCAATAATCATGGCTGGCATAATTATTAGTACAAGCAGGTTGAATCTGTAAGATTTCATTTTTTGCTCCTTGCGATTTTCTCTTTGGTGCGTTATCTGTTCAGGACGGTATTTTTTTAAATGCCGCCGTGAATCAGCTTAAAAGATTCCATTAAGGTTATATATAATATAAGCACAAATTAATCAATAAAGTATTTTTTTTAAATTCGGGCGGGCACGGGAAGGTATGACGCGCCGGGCTTGCGGCTTGTATGTCAAGACTATATCGCCTCGATTCCTGCAGCATTGCCATATATTTTTCTTGAAATTGTTACTTGCGGTGACATTATACTATACGTTCCAGGGAATAAATTTCCGGTTTTTATCAATATTACGGGAGGGAGCCGATGAAAAATTGTAAAACAGAACCTGAAAATATGATTACAGGCTATTTAAGGCAGCGGCAGTTAATAGGCTGGCTGGGAATACTCCTCCCCTTTGTGTGCATGGCCGGCGCTTCACTAATAGAAGGAAGAGGAGTGCAGGAATCGGTAAGTATGTATTATTATACAAACATGAGGGATTTTTTTATATGCCTGATGGCTGTGGTTTCTCTTTTTCTTATGACATACCGGGGATATTGCCCCGTGGATAACATTGTAACATTGGCTGGCGGATTTTCGGGGCTTGTACTCGCTCTTTTTCCCTGTATGCAGAGCAGCCGGTCAGCCGGTGAACTTGCGGGGATTTTTATGCTTGAGCAGGGGACTTCGGAGTATGTTCATGTCACATCGGCTGCGCTGTTCTTTATGCTGCTTGCGTTCAACTCGATTTTTCTTTTTACCAGGAGTAACCTTGAGTGGAAGGACTTTTCATTTCGTAAAAAGTTAAGGAATATTGTCTATGTATTCTGCGGCATAACAATACTGGCAATGCTTGTTCTGCTCACTGTATTGACATTAGTGAAGGGGCCGGATTATGTCAGTATAAATAAAATCCCGCTGAAACTGGAGATTATAATGCTCTTTGCGTTCGGGTTCTCGTGGCTGATTAAAGGTGAGGTAATGTTCAGGGATATTGAGGTGCAGCTTTGAACCTGTGTGCGCATGTTTTTAGGATAATCCGGGGATTTTTATTTGACACATAAAGAGTTTTAATTCCTGTTAACAATTATAAACGGCAGCACTCTTAACTGGATCCGGTGCGTGAGCAGCCGTTAATCCCTGAACAGATAACGGAGATTTTATGACAGCAAAGAAAATAGCAGTTCTGCCCGGCGATGGTATAGGCCCGGAGGTAATGCAGGAGGCGATAAAGGTTCTCAATAAGATAAGTGAACTTTACAAGGTAGAATTTTCTTACACATACGCCAATGTAGGCGGCGCGGGGATCGACAACGAGGGCAAGGCGCTTCCTGAAACTACCGTGAAGATATGCCAGGATTCTGATGCTGTACTCTTCGGGTCAGTAGGCGGGCCAAAATGGGAAAAGCTTCCGCCTGATGAACAGCCTGAACGCGGCGCGCTGCTTCCGCTGCGCAAGAAGTTCAACCTTTACGCGAACCTGCGTCCTGCCATTGTTTTTAAAGAGCTTAAAGACGCGTCACCCCTTAAACCAGAGATTATCGGTGAAGGCTTTGATATCATGATTATAAGGGAGCTCACCGGCGGTATATACTTTGGCCAGCCCAAGGGTAAAGACCATGACAGGGGATTCGACACACTGGTCTATACCCGGGATGAAATCATAAGGATAACACGCGTTGCATTTGAAACAGCAATGAAGCGGGGAAAAAAGCTGACATCAATAGACAAGGCAAACGTCCTTTCGACAATGCTGCTCTGGCGCGAGGTTGTCGAGGAGATTGCGAAGGATTACCCCGAGGTTAAGCTGAACCACCTGTACGTAGACAACGGTGCGATGCAGCTTGTGCGCAACCCGCGGCAGTTTGATGTAATGCTGTGCGACAATATGTTCGGTGATATTCTTTCCGACGAGGCATCGATGATCACCGGTTCTCTTGGAATGCTCCCTTCTGCTTCGCTTTCTGACGGAACGTTCGGCCTGTACGAACCTGCAGGAGGATCAGCACCTGACATCGCGGGCAAGGGGATTGCAAATCCGATAGCCCAGATACTCTCTGCTGCAATGATGCTTAAGTACAGTTTTGGACTTGACGATGGTTACAGCCGTATATTCAGTTCTATCGAAAAGGTGCTTGAACAGGGATACCGCACCGGTGACATAATGTCGCCCGGTAAAAAACAGGTGGGTACCGCCGAAATGGGAAATTTGATCAGGGATAACCTGTAGAAATAAAAAAAGCCGGCAGATCAGCCGGCTTTTTTTATGACTCGAAATTTGAATAGGAGAGCTTTTTTTATTTTCTGGTACTCTCGATTGTCATTACTTTAGCCTTTTCAAAAAGTGCTTCTGCTTCTTTGAAATTTCCCTTTTTCATCATATCAAGTCCTTTGTTGAACAGCGTATCTATCTCCCTGATAGTCATATAACCCTCCAAGGTTTGGTATGTTAATTTATCGGCAGTTTGATAATTTTTGTTAATAAATAACAGTTGATATGTGATTTTTTATGTTGAAACTTTTTTGTCGGGTGTTAAAATGTCGCGTTTATAAGAATCCGGGGAAAGTGATATTCTGCATCGTTAATTATGCCAGCGGCGTGAAATTTGTTGTATGATCACCCGATTTTTTCAGAAACCGGAATAGCGCGGAAATTGACCAATGAAATATATTATTAAACGTGTCATTATTTATGCACTGCTTGCGCTCTCCGTAGCGGTAATCTCATGCCGTGAAGAATACGGCCTCAAGCCAGGCCCGGCTGCGGTAAACGGGGAGTTCAGGCCGGGAACTGATTTTCTGAATACCGATGGCCCGGTTTCCCTGCGCGGTGAATGGAAATTCAGGTGGCTGGAGGATGATCCATCCTTTGCAAATCCGGATTATGATGATTCTTCGTGGCCTCTGCTTGAAACAAAAGGTTACTGGACAGGGCTTACAGGCAGCGGCACCGGTTACGGATGGTACAGGCTGCATATCATCTTTGACGGAACGGTACCCGCAGCCGGAACAAAGCTTGGTCTAAGCATCCCATATATAAAATCAGCGTACGACCTTTACGTTAACGG
>JAAYBQ010000273.1 GCA_012730035.1 Spirochaetota bacterium | reverse complement strand
TTTATAAAAAAAACGGAATAGATATTCCCCGTGATAACTTTCTGGAAATCTGCGAAACTTTCTGGTGCAGTAAATACCCGGACAACGCTCCGGGATTTACTCTCTTCGAAAAAAGGCTCCTTTCACAGATTGAATACTGCGGATTTTCTGCTACCACTAATCAGATCAAGTCCCTGGCATCTGATGTTTCCGAGGCATGGTTCGACGAACATTACCTGGACCAGCAGGCAGTTGAACTGCTCAGGTTCTTCAAGGAGAAAGGTAAAACCGCGCTAATAACAAATTTCGACCACCCTCCTCTAATCAGGCTTATGCTTGAGCGTTACAAAATAGCCGGGTATTTTGATTCCGTGGTCATTTCAGGGGACGTGGGTGTAAAAAAACCCGAACCGGAAATTTTTCTCCCGGCGCTTGCCGAAACCGGTTTATCGCACAACGATGTGATATATGTAGGTGATTCCATAATGGACTTCCGCGCAGCAATACACGCGGGAATCCTTCCTGTAATAATAAGGCGTGACGGACAGCATGATCCCGGAATTCCCGGCACGGTCGAGGCTGTTTATGAAAAAACCGATACCTTTCTGCAAGAACTTTCTTTGGCGGGTCAGATAGATATGATCTCAACACTCTCCGAGGTCAAGTCGGCGGTAATAAAGCATTCATGTAATATTTAAAACGGCTCCACGGTCATTATTTTCTGTATCTTTGGCCCAGGTGAAAGATACTACGCCAAATATGGTACGCTATCCTGTCAATCCACCTCATTGCCTCAAGGTGGTCAAAACCCTCCTCCGGCTTAAGACCTCCCCTGGCTATGTCTCCGATCATCTCTGTTCTTTTTTTCCGCCGCAATTCGGCAAACATTGAAGATATGTGCTCCACGTTTTCCAGCGGGGCTTCGGTGATTTCACCCTCTAACCATTTAATAATTGTATCAAACTCTTTAAGCTGATTAAGAGTCAGCTTGCGAAGAAATTCCGAATGGGCAGTTGTCCGGACGTTGTCAAGCTCACGGCACGCCTCTACCAGTCGTGTAAGGTGCTCCATCGCATGGAGCACGTCCAGGTGCTGATTATGCACCTGGCTCGCATCGGGCGATGAAACAACCGATGATAAAAATCTCTGTGTCTCTACAAGTGCCGAGTCAACTGAAACCAGCCCTTCTATTGCTGCAGAGTAGGACTTTTCACCAACCACAAGGTCCCGTATGGCTGTCATCACAACCCTTGCCACCTCGATAATCGTAAGCCTTGCTGTTTCAACTGCAACGTGCGGCACCATGGCAACTCGGTAATCAAGAAAACGGGTCAATATGGGCCCCTTCTCGCGCACCAGCCTGCTCATTAAACCTGCAACCGGATTGTAAACCGGAAGCCATATCATTATACCAAACATGTTAAACGCTGTATGAAGAGCGCATATAATAATTGACGAAGATAATATACCAAAATAACAGCACAGCCTTACTATGGGAGGTACAAACAGATCAACAGCCAGAAAGAGTATAACACCCGTTGCAAGATTAAAAAATATGTGTACAAGCGCTGCGCGTTTACCTGCTGTTGATGCCCCGATAAATCCCAGCAGCCCGTAATATACCTTGCCGGTATTAAGTCCCACCACCAGAAGAGCTGCCTGCTCCATATTGACCGTGCCTGTACTTAACGCGGCAAGCGTTGTTATTATTGCCACGGTTGATGACTGAAGCATGAACGTCATCAGAAAACCTATACCCGCGAGAACACATCGGTCACCCCAGGACGTGA
>JAAYBQ010000272.1 GCA_012730035.1 Spirochaetota bacterium | reverse complement strand
ATTTTATCAGTTTCACCTGTTCTTCAGTCAGCCGCATCAGCATCCCGCCCTGTCGTAAATTGATTTTTTACCTTTTACATTAAACATTGTCAACAGGAATACTTATTAACAAACTGTCAGGTGAAAAATCTTCTGTTTCCCCTGCTACACCCCGTAGTACTCCCTGTACCATGAAACAAAACGCTTTAATCCCTCACTTATGGGAGTAGACGGCCTGTAACCCGTATCTGCCGCAAGGTCGTCCACATTGGCGTAGGTTGTATAGACATCACCCGGCTGCATTGGAAGAAAATTCTTTTTGGCCAGGGTCCCCAGTTCCTCTTCCAGCACCTTTATAAAATCGAGCAGCTTTACCGGGCTGTTGTTGCCTATATTGTAGATTTTGTAAGGAGCCTTTGAGCTTCCCGGATCGGGTGACATGCCGTCCCATGAACTGTTTCCCGAAGGAATAAGGTTGATCACCCTGACAACACCCTCGACAATATCATCGATATAGGTAAAGTCGCGCATCATGTCGCCGTTATTGTAAACGTCAATTGCGCTCCCTTCTGATATTGCCTTTGTAAACTTAAAGTATGCCATGTCGGGCCTGCCCCAGGGGCCGTAGACCGTGAAGAACCTCAGCCCGGTAACGGGCATATTATACAGGTAACTGTACGCGTGCGCCATAAGTTCGTTGCTTTTTTTGGTAGCCGCGTAAAGGCTTACGGGATGATCTACATTATCTCTGGTAGAAAAAGGGGTCTTCCCGTTAAGACCGTAGACCGAAGAGCTGCTGGCAAATACAAGGTGCTCAATGCCATGCTCCCTGCACGGTTCAAGTATATTCATGAATCCGGTTATGTTGGATTCGGTATATGCCCGGGGATTTTCCAGCGAATAGCGCACTCCTGCCTGCGCCGCGAGGTGACAGACCCTGTCAAAATTCTGCTTCATAAAGAGCGAATCGATACCCTCACGGTCTTCAAGCTTAAGTTGTATAAAGGAGTAACCGGGGTGCAGCCCGCTTCGGGCAACACTGCCGTATCCTATGTCTTCACGGTCAATTCCGGCCTGCGCGAGCCGTGCATATTTAAGTTCAGGATCATAGTAATCATTTATTGAGTCAATCCCTACAACCTGGTGGCCGTTTTCAAGCAGTGCCATTACCGTATATGACCCTATAAATCCCGCTGTTCCTGTTACGAGTATTTTCATTAATGTTTATTCCTGTATATATTTTTCAATGCTGTATTATCTATGACTCTGAATGAAATTTAAAATTCCGTGACTCCGTGGTGAAATCCTTTGGATAATTTATAAGACATCATTTACCTTGCCGCCGCAGGATAAGTTCATCTCTTATATAAACCAATCAGAGTCAACCAGATTTTCACTGAATTATTCCAAGGTCATGGCCGCACTGCCTGCATTTCCCTGCTGCGGCATCCTTTATTACCGTGTTATAACCGCTCCTGCTTATTACAACTGTATGGCATGAAGGACAGATTGTATCGCTGTGTGATTCTGATGCAGTAATATTTCCGGTGAAAACATGGTCGAGTATATCAGTCCCGGCCTCCCACACCTCGTTTATATAATCTATACTGGTCGGCTCCCTGTCATATTTATACGCGGGATGGTACCTTGAAAGATGCCAGGGTATTGTTTTGTCAACGGACGCTATAAATTCCGCAAGGCTTATCATCTCGTCAAGACTGTCATTTATACCCGGCACCACAAGAGTGGTCACCTCAACATGGCATCCCATGTCATGCGAGATCCTTATTGTTTCTTTTACGGTATCAAGATTCCCCCTGTGCACCTTGCGGTACTTTTCAGAGTCGTAGCATTTCAGGTCGATATTCATCGCGTCTATAAACCCGATAATCCCCTCCAGCGGTCCCCTGTTTATGCAGCCGTTTGTAACAAGAACATTTTTAAGTCCATGTTCTCTCACCAGGGGTGCGGTATCAGTAACAAATTCATACCATACAACCGGTTCCGAATATGTGTATGCCACGCCTATGGATCCGGCGGACATGGCCATGCGCGCAATATCTTCAGGGGTACGGTAACGCGCCATGGCAGCCGGGTCCTGCGAAATTGTCCAGTTCTGGCAATAGGGGCATTTAAGGTTGCAGCCCCATGTCCCTATGGAGAATATTTCAGTTCCGGGATAAAAGTGGTAGAGCGGTTTTTTCTCTATCGGGTCCATGGCCATCGATGTAACCTGGCCGTAATTTTCAGCGTAGAGTTTGCCCTCTATATTCCGTCTTGAACTGCAGACGCCTGTTTTCCCTTCATGTATTATGCAGTTATGGGGACAGAGCATGCAGTGAGCAGTTTCATTATCCCGCGTGTAGAACATAGCCTCTTTAAGTTCCATAACATCCTCCGGCAGAGTTGCCTTAACACTGAATTCATTCTTGACTTAAATTGTAGCTATTTTATGTTTACGGAGCAACTATTAATAACGCGCGGGGTACAAAATGGATATACTGCTGATTGTGACAATAGGCCTGGCAGGCGGCATCGCAAGCGGAATTCTCGGCATTGGAGGCGCAGTCATAATGATCCCCGCGCTTGTTTTTCTCGCAGGATTTGACCAGCATACAGCCCAGGGTACAACTCTCTGCGCCATGGTACCGCCCATAGGAGTACTCGCTGCATTTGAATACTACAGGGCCGGATACGCAGACATAAAAACAGCAGCTGTTATAGCCGCTGTTTTTATCATAGGTGCCTGGGCCGGGAGCAAACTTGCAGTAAGAATACATCCCGTAATGCTTAAAAGAATATTCGGCTTTGTCCTTCTCTACATCTCGGTCAGAATGATCGCTGGAAAATAATATTACGCTGTGGTTGCCGCAGCAGCAGTTGAGGCGGTCTCTACAGCATCACCCGCATCGTCACCCTTGCCCTTTTTCTTCTCATTGGGCTTGATCATTTCACACTTCCCCTCGAACACAACACCGTCAGATATAACCAGCTTCCTGGTCCTTATGTTTCCGTAAAGTTTCCCGTTGGTGTGGATTTCCAGCCTGGTCACAGCCTCGATGTTTCCGTAAACAGTGCCCTTGACAACAACTGTATCAGCCTTTATGTTTGCCTTTATAACCGCCTCTTCACCAATAACAAGGTAACTGCCTGAAGATATCTCGCCTTCAAATTTACCATTTATCTGCAGGGACTTTTTGAACGAAAGGTCGCCGTAAAACTCGGTATTTTTGTTAAAAACCGTAGTTATCATCCCTATGTCATAAACGGGATTCTTGTTAACCTGAATTACTTTCTTTGCCATTTGCCGTTACCTGTATTTTTTTGTAGCTATTTGCGTCAAATCTATTTTGTCGTCATCGTAGTTACGCCGTCCCAGTCCTCGGGCGGCGGCGATACCCTGAATTCCCTTGATCTTTCAAGGTAAAGTTCAGAAGGCCCGTCTCCGGGAACAACCTTAAGCGCCATTTCAAAAAGATTTATGGCATCATCCCATTTGCGCTGCTTGAACGCGGCAAGCCCCTGGTTGTAAAATTTTAAAAGCTCCTCTTTCTCCTTTGAGATCATACACCCTCCGGACAGATTATCTGATGCCACAAAAGTATCTTATTAATAATTTCTTTCAACAATAAAATCTATTATACTGCGAATAATATCAAGGTACTTACTGTCCGCGAATATGCTGAGTTTATCCCTGGCAACACCAGCGTATTTTACCGCGACACCTACAGAATACTCAAAGGCACCCGAACTGCGCACAAGCTCCTTTACACCATCCCAGTCAGCAGAATCAGGATCTTCGGCAAAACGGCCAAGAGCCTCTTTCTGCGCCGTGGTACCTTTTTCAAGTATATATATAAACGGGAGGGTAATTTTCCCGTCCTTAAAATCATTACCCACATCCTTGCCCGTTACATCGCTGCTCTCTGCAAAATCAAACGTATCGTCAATAATCTGGAAGGCATATCCCATGTTCAGCCCTGCTTCATACAGCGCATTGCACTCACCCTCGCCGTAACCGGCCTTAAGCCCGCCTATACGGCAGCTGGCAGCCATGAGCCTTGCGGTCTTCCGTTCAATTATGGCGTAATAGCGTTCTTCTGTTATATTGTTCAGGTTCGAGTACTCTATCTGGTAGAGTTCCCCCTTGACCATCTCTTTGGTGGCACCTGCTATTGCGTCAAGAATTCTGCTGTCGTTGTCCCTTACGGCAATGTTAACTGCGGCCGAATACATATAGTCCCCCGCGAGCACTGCGACCTTGTT
>JAAYBQ010000271.1 GCA_012730035.1 Spirochaetota bacterium | reverse complement strand
TATGCGGTTTCGGACTTCCGGTTCCCGAAGACATTATCCTTATAACGGGAGGCTACCTTTCACACCTGCAGATACTTGACGTAAGAATTTTTCTTCCACTTGCGATGTTTGGAGTACTCGCAGGGGACTCAACCATGTTTCTGCTTGGAAGAAAACTCGGTTACCCCTTTCTACAGAGAAAATTTGCCCGTAAATTTATAAGCATAAAAAATCTGGCCCGAGCAGAGGATGCCTTCGAAAAATACGGCGACAGGATATTCTTTGCAGCCAGGTTTCTTCCAGGTCTCAGGACACCAATCTATTTTACAGGCGGCGCACTGAATGCAAGGTTCTACAAATTCTTTCTGTTCGATTTTTTTGCAGCCATCATAAGTGTCCCTGTATGGATATTCGGGGCATACTACGGCGGTGAATATCTTGAAAGCGTCATCGATGTAGGTAAAAATGTCCAGTTCGGCATAGTCGGATTCATTGTGCTGCTTGCCGTTATAACACTTGGATGGAGATTTTACAGGAACAGAAACAGCAGTAAAAATCAGTCCGTAGAATAACCGGATTTATTAAAACATGGATTTCCTGACCCTGAATCCAAAATCTAGAAGCTCTGTCACCATGTCACCATTATCGGTAGAACTTTTAACCATACCATTTACAGGAACAGCGGTGTGATACCAGCAGGTTGACCTGTATGTTTTTCCCAGGAATGACGCATCCCCCTTAACCATTCTGGTGCCGTTAAATTTGCCTGCAGGAACCTTAATGACTCCACCATTCTGAATACCTGAAACATTCACCTGCAGTGATACTATAGTTTTCTTGTACGCTGCTTTCATCATAGTAAGCATGGGGCCTTCTATTTTTGTGATTTCACCCTTGCTGTCCCGGGTTTTCATCCAGACTATCTCAACTGCATCCATATTACCCGTTCTGGCAGCAGCCTCCATACCCGACATGCATATCTGCATTGCACTTTCAGAATTCTGTGTGAGCGTATAAAATTCAAAAATCCATGCCTTCCCCTGCTTTCCCGTTATGGCAATACTGTTGATGGTTTTATCACCATCATCATCAGTTGTACCTGTGACAACGTATTGTCCGACAGCGTATGCCATTGGCTGGACAAAATTTTTTGAAACACCATAGGTTTTTTCTGACTTTGCCGAATAATAGGTATCTATTTTAGCAACAAGTCTCTTGTCAGCTGACGCACCGCATGTTAAGAACAACGGAACAACGAGTAGAATAAATACAAAATGCTTCATCACAATCCTCCGTCAAATAGATGAACAAACAGACTGGGAACTAATGATTTTCTAATGATTATCAGTAATTATCCCTGAAAATATTTATTAGAGCAATAAGATAGTTTTAATTCCTTCCACCGAAGGCGGCGTAAGGAATAGAGTATTTTTATTCTACATAATAGTTACGAAATTAACTCTTAATTCTTATATATGACATAATTCAGATTTTATGTCAAGGATAATACTAAGGATTAATACATGATCATAAAACCTTCATAATCATCTCAGTCTGAATGATTAAGGCAAACACTCTTAAATTTTCGGAATAAAATGAACTAAAATTTTCATAAAAAACAGTAATCAGTCCAATAAAATAGTTTTAATTCCTTCCACCGAAGGCGGAGTAATGAATAGAGCATTTTATACTACAAAATAGTTAAGCAATTAACTCTGATAAAAAAATGCTGAACGTTTAGCCTGTCAGAATATATA
>JAAYBQ010000270.1 GCA_012730035.1 Spirochaetota bacterium | reverse complement strand
TGCCGGTATTGCCTACCACCTGGAAAAACTGCCCCTTTTTTAGCGGATGCACCCAGTCCGGCGTAAGGTTCGCTATGGGCCCGGCAAGTTCACCCTCGGTGGAGTGCCCCTCTATATAATCCTTGTTATCCATGTGGCAGATAAATATGTTAAAGTGCGACCTTTCTGCTTTGATAATAATATAGTTGCCCGTTATATATCTTTTGCGCCCCTTTTCATAATAGGTCACCGTACCTGTAACCGGCGACCTTATCATCGTTCCCCTTTCACTTGCGATATCAATTGCCCTGTGCCTGCGCGGATGGTAGGCTTTTGAAAAATATCCCGGGTTGGGCATTATCATCTCTTCGCGGATAATCTCCTGTACCGCGAACCTGCGGGATTCAAGCTCCCTGCGTTTCTCTGCGTCAGGCACAATTACCGAAAATACCCAGTTTCTGCATTCCCGCATAGAAGGCTTTTTGTCCATGCCGCCTGCCCGTTCAAGGTACATCATAAAGAGTGTAAAGCTGAACAGGTCAACGGGTATAAGCACGTCGTTGTTCTGGTAATATTCATTAACACTGTTCTTTATAATAAGGTAGTAGGGAGCATTGAGCATAAGGGCGCCAAGTATTCGCCTGAACTTTTTACCCTCGGGATTAAGGCATAGCAGGTTAAAAAAAGCCTCAACGTCGGTGTCGGAATATTTATCCCCCAGCCTCTTTAAACCATGCTGTGTAAAAAGCTGCTCAAAGAGGCGCGAAAAGTATTCCCCCTTGACTGTAATCGATTCGTATATCTCATCAACGGTGCGGCTATCCGGGCCGGGCCCTCCCGTCATTGCGATCTTCGACTGTATAATTCTTTTCAGTTCAGCCTCATCCTGCTCCTGCATATCCTTCAGATAGTTGAGGCATTTGTAAAGGGACTCGAGTCCTTCTGTAACAAGGGTGTTTACAATGGGATTTTCACCTGCCATCTGCTGCCACATTCTGCCGTAGTAAAAAAGTTCCGCCGGAAGTGAAACGGGTGTAGATATTTTCTGCTTTTCAACCGCGATGTGCCCGGCAAGTTCCTCGTAGTCAGCCTGGTATGGTGTTTTGGCAGGGGGTGAGAGTACCGAATAACTTACGCCATAAACAAAGAGCACGGGCAGTACAAGAACCAGCCTTATAAAACCATGTTTACGCGCGGAATTTTTTATTCCTTCGTAAAATCCGCTGTATTCACTTTTATTAACCGATGTGTCAGGCCCGGGCATTAATAATATCCTTTTATTTAAAACTTATAACAGATACAGGTACATAGAATATAATACCACAACCGCATGGTTACATCCTTAAAAATAAATTATTGTCAGGGGATTTTCTGCCTTAATAAACAGGGGCCGGGCGCATCAGTTAAGACAGCGCCTCAGGGCTTCAAGCTGTTCCAGGTCGTGCACAAGATCCATCTCACGGAAGATCGATTCCGCCCTGTCAATGCATTCGGCCGGGGCAAGCTTTATAAACTTTATAAAATCCTTTTCGGGAACTTTTTCTGATACAAGAAAATGTCCGGCCGCCGCAAAATACGCGCGCGCCAGGTAACTTAATGTGCCGAGCCTTTAAGCTTCGGCAACAGCCCTGCCCCAGAACTTAAGGGCTTTTCTGTATTTGCCCGCAGCCCAGTAACATGTAGCGCAGAGTGTAAGTGAATCCGCATAATAAGGCCTTAAACCGGCCGCGGCCTTAACAGACTCTTTGCAGGCACTCAGGGCCTTTTCTACGAAGTCGCGTTTAACGCGCTCAACGCTCTCATTCTCTGCCAGGGCAAGATTATGCATGGCCATGGTCCTGAAGTAAAACCTTGAATCGAATGGTAAAGAGGCATTCCGGTCAGATAAACCTCCGGGCGAGTTAATTATTTTGTCAGCTTTATCAAGGTCACCAGAAATTATATAAAGCTGCGCCTTAATAGACTGCTGAACAACCTCCCCCGCGTTAAGCCCGCTTACATCTGCAAAAATCTTTGCGGCCTGGCGCTTTTCGGGCATGGTAAGCCTGGATAACCAGTTTAAGCCCTTCTTTTTGCCCGTGGCCGGTTTTTTACGCGGAGCGGCCGCAGCAGCCTTCTTCTTTTTAGCGCGAGGCGCGGCAGCCTTGCCCCCCCTTTTATCTGCCGCGGCGGGTTTATCTGCGGCTGGTAAAACTACATAACCGGGATCATCTGTTTTGGCGGATTCAAAATGTTCATGGCCGGGTTCAGAGTCTGCCAAAGCAAAAGATTCAGCAATGGTAACGGGTTCATCGGAAGTGTATTCAGGCTGTTCCTGAACATTGACCAGGGAAGCGATCAGAAGCTCTTTAAGTTCACTTTTTTTTAACGGAAGGGGGATGTACCTTGAACAGGCACCTGTAAATCCAGTAGTAAATTCCGCGCGGTCAGGCCCTATAACAAAAACCGGTATTGACGAAAGCGCGGAATTTCCCTTCAGCTGTCCCGCAAGACTTACCGCAGCCTTGAAACCGGGGTGGTCTGCCGATGAATGGACAATGCAGATAATAACCATAGCCGGATCATCGGCAACCTGCATTTTATGATCAACAGCCCGGGAAAATTCATCGGCAGAACCGAAACCGTGAACAGCCGCATCCAGTTCGGCAGCAATTGAAAAAAGAATACCTGAAATTTTACCCGACGGGTCAACAACAGCAATATTATGTTTCATGGTCATAATTATTATAATTAATAGATCAATGTCAAATATAAAAAAACAGGTAATTATACCTAAAAAACAGTATAATTCCTTAACTTTTTTGCGGAATAAATTATATAATGCGTATTCCGGTGAATTAAAACAACCTTGTTGCACTAATAAATATTTTCAAAGATAATTACTGACCTTAAAATATTCAGCAGTTAAAAAGGCCGGGCAGATTGTAATACCCTGGCCCTTAACTTTAATTATTTAACCGGGCACGGTCAGAAAAGGTAACTGCACCTTATTGATAAGGTAATATCGGCAGAAGCATAGGTAAATGAATCCTCGTCAAAGCTGAACTGCATAACCATCCCCTCCATTGCGCGCCAGCGAAGCGCGAAGGTGTTAATAACAGTGAACGTATCGATGCGCTTAACACCGGTATTATACGGGCTCGAGTTGCAGTAGAACTGCACCACTGCGTAAAGGGAATCAGAAAGGCGCAGCCCGGCACCGGGCGCGAACAGAACCATCCAGTCCCTCTGCTGTTCAAGCTCTTTGGCGTAAAAGCCGCTACGGTCGAAATACGTAAAACCAGTCATGGCATATAAATCAAAAATCCATGCTTTGTAAAAGGCTGTAACAGAAAGGCCAAGATCGGTGGTGCCCGAATTTATAAAACTGACAGTGCCCACGCGCGGCTTAATCCCCAGTGAACCAGCGAAACCGTAACCATTACCCCGTGTGGACTTTTTAACAAAGAATGACGGATCGCCGAAGCCGTAAAAAGAACTGTTAATGTCGGGCCCGCCCTGCTCCCTGCGGTACCAGATGTGAATCTCATCATCATCCACATACTCCCTCCCGCCGTTCCTTACGGAAAAGGGGAGCGCCTTATGAAAGCCTTCGATAATACCGTCCATAAATCCGCCGCTGTTGTAATAATATGGCAGCATGGCCCGCAGCTCAATACTGTCAGTTAAAGCGTATGAACAGCCAGTAATGAGTGACGCGGTTTCCACATCAAAGTTGCCGGGCAGGCCATCCTTTAAAAACATATAGTTGGTATTTGAATTAATAAAGGCTGCCGAAAAAGATTTTGACCCGCGGGGTAAAGGTGAAACAGATTCCAGGGGCATAAAGAGATGCGAAACATAAAGTATATGCATGTTTTTAACATCGGCGGGCGCGGCAAGATTATGGGCAGATAAACCCCCTGGACAGGTTAAACATGCTGCGGCAATTAAAAGAATAAAATATAATTTTTTTGACATGCTTTTGTTTTTATTAACCGTTTTTTAAACTGCAATTTATCTCTCAGCCTGAATTTTTTGTAAAGCCTGTCTTAATCCGCAGAATCAGATGTTCTATTCACCTTGCCGCCGGAGGCAGAGTGAAAACTTAAGGCACACTTTAAGCACTAAAAAATATTTTTATACCAGTTTCATATTTATAAGATCGAGCACATGGTAATACCTGTTCTCAAGTTTATCAAGTGCAAGTATAATCATTGAGAGCCCTTTTAAATATGATTCATGCCCTTTAACAAGAGTAGTAAAATTAAGCATAGTCCCCGCCTCCTCAATTGTAATCTGATGAAAAGCATGGAGGTCAAGATATTCATGGGGTATTTTAAGGCTGTTCACCTGCTCGTGCCCGTCCCTGATGCTTTTAATGTACGAAGAATCGACACCAAGTGAACGGGCAATCCCGGCAGCGGTGCCTGCTGCTGTCTTTTTTGTATGCTGGTGACTCTCGATGATTGAAATATCGCAGCCACTGTAGAGCATGCCGAATTCCCTGAGCATGTACATAAACTTGAGCATGAGTATATTAAAATTAGGCGCGTCTATGAAAGTAAAATTATAATCCTGTTTCGCAGGGGGCATACCGGTTGAGCCCTGGATAAGGGGTACGCGGTTTAAACTGCAATAATCGATAACAGCATCAAGCTGCCTGCCTGAACCGATGTGAACAATTATAACCTGTTCC
>JAAYBQ010000269.1 GCA_012730035.1 Spirochaetota bacterium | reverse complement strand
CCCCTGAATATATGCGTCATACCCGACCAGTACTTTCGCCTGTGAACCGATTAACCCCGCACTGCTTGTCCCTGCCCTGTCTCCTATCTTTAAATCTTCAGTTGAGTAAGCAACATACCCTGCCGGAACCGGGTCTGCAGAAAGAGCCGTTAAACTCAGGCAAGTTATAAGGAAGGCGTAACCGATTGAAAAGCCATAAGTTGACAACCAATTTTGAGAACGAAAATGCATAAGAAAAACCCTTTTGGTAGCGGGATTAAAAGATAGTACTATGTGACAGGTGATGAGACGAGACAACAATACCGGAATAAAATAAGGATATTTTTTGTAAAAAGCAAAGTTTTTTTGATTTTTGATTATTTCCCAGTTTACTACAACAAGTATATATAATCGGGATTTTACATCTGATTTTTTTAAATTAAAATTTTACTGAAGATAATACTTTGATAATTAAAGGGTTGAAAAAAGTAAAATGGTGGTTCTTGTATTTCAAAAAATATTTTTACGAATTGTTCAATGAACTTTATTTTGAACAAACCACGCATTCGTGTGACCACCCCTACCTGACTCTCTAATGTATTGTGTAATCCAAAAGTGTTTAGCCAGAATCGCACCCATCTCCTGCGAATACAGTAACACCCCTGCTATCTTCCATTCACGGCGTACAATCTACCATTTCGGGCATAATTTCATTCATTCAGGGCATTATTATCTACAAGAAAGCATTTTTTTATCTGTTTTGGGCATTTTTTTGGCAAAACCGGGGCTTCGGGGACTTTTCCGGGGGCTTAATTTCTTTGTCGAGGGGGGTTTTGTTCTTTTTTAAGAGGGTTTTATATTTTTTGCAAAGCTTTTTTTTCTTTAGCGGGGCTGTTTTTTTAATTTTGTGGGTTCTTTTTATTTTATAAGGTTTAACAAAAATAAAGTCCTTAATTAGTGCACGCCGTGAGGCTCTGTTACCCCATCAAAGGCAACGGCGATCAGCGAATAATGAAGTGAGAAAAAGTTCTATTGCGGATTCTCCCGTGAAAAGATCCCCCTTTTAGCCCCCTTAATAAGGGAGCGCTTTTATCGGGGAATTAATACACTGTTGCGAGATCTGCGGGTGTACGTTTACCGTTTTATGACCACTGGCCACCGAATCATTTAGCTCAAAACCTTTTATCAATTTAACATATAAGAATAATATCGCAAAAATCAAGAAACATCCTATAGAGGTACTTAGAATAGCATCGTAGCCAAAATACTGAATCCTCACAATCCCATTGTTAAGTATAATTATCCTGTTTTAACATCTGGTTTTTAGAAAGCTTCGACCCCGACGCCGAAAATTCTCTGAAATATTCCTCTCTGTGGGGCAGCATGCTATCCCATTTCCAATAACTCTGTTTTATGGCAATTGTTACTACCATTCCTAAAAAATGATGCTTATTCTCTCTTAAAATTCGTAAAATGGTTGTATCATTCCAGTGCAAGCACTATCTTAAACTCATAAATAAAAAAGATCAAATTATCAGCTTACCTATCAACATCCACAGAAGTTGCTGTAAAAGGGGGCACGACATGCAGAATCTGAGGTATTCGGAACGACTTCCCGCTATTGTATCCCTCATTGTGTGTGCCATAGGTCTCTCCTCCGTTTCCGCCGGCTGGAAAAAAATCGGTTTTTCGGGAAAGGAGATCCGGGCGCTTGCCGTCGGTAATGATGTGCTGCGTGACCGGCAGGTGGTGTTTATACCGGTGGACGACAGCGGTGTATTCACAGTTTCCGGGCCCGACGATTCGATGTATCAGTTTCTTTATCAGAATTCACCGCAAGACCGTCCTACAGGCAGAATTCATTCACTGCTGGTTGCGGAAAACGGTGCGACGGTACTGGTCGGTTCCGATAGCGGACTCTACGGCGGTTCGATATACTTTTCATCATTGCCGATCTGGAGAAAAACGTCTTTCGCTTCCACCGAAACAGTAACGGATCTGGCGGAAAGCGACAGCGTATTCTGTGCGGTAACCGCCTCTGGTGTGTACCGTGCGAAAAACGCATTCGGAACATGGTGGCCGTGTTCACTTTCCGGCGCACCGGTCCGCCCGGCTTCCGGTTCGGTTTTCACCTCGATTACCTCATGGCCGGTCGGTTACGGTTTTGTTGTCGGGTCTGCGGCAGCGGGAAGCGGTGCAGCCACCGGAAAGGTGATTTTCGGATCGCGTGACGCGCGTTCATGGACGGACGGCGTCTGTATCCAGGAATGCACCTGCATCAACGGAGATGTGTATTCGCTTGCCGCCGACACTCATATGACGATATATGCCGGAACATCGAAAGGCGTTTTCAGTGCCGTTGATTTCGATACCGGATGCTGGCACTCGCATCCTCCGCAGCTGGAGATGCCGATAAGGGATATGTGCCTCGCACGAATGAATTCCTCGGGAATGCCGCCGGATATCTATGTGGCAACCGACAGCGGGGTATATCTGAAGTCGATACAGACAACCGCGTCGGCGGCATGGAACCGGCTGTTCGACATGAAAACGTTCGCGGTCGAGGTCATGGAGGTTTCCGGCGAATATATTATCTATGCCGGAACAATCGACGGCCTGTGGAAATACGACAAATCGACTTCGGTTATTGGAATACGCAGCGGGAAGCTGCCGCATCCTGCGGCGGAACGCCCGGCGGTCATGTATTCAATTGACGGAAGAATGGTATCGCGGAAGAACCGCGAAAGGTACCGCGGCGTTTATATCACGACGCAGGGAACCTGCCGGACACGGTGCAATTTCAGGTAGCCGCCCGTCGGGCCGCGACGATCGTCGTCACGACCACGCAGGAGTTGATCGACGCGAACGGGTCGGCATCGCCCCGCGATGATCTCCTTCCGCCACGAAGGAGCAGCTTCAGCCGCTTTCGGATCGATCCGGTAATGGGCCGCATGCTCGAGTTCGTGCAGGAACGTCTTTTCCTCGTTCGTTGCCATGACTATTTCCTTATTGTATCCCTTTTCCTAAAACTGGTGATAATGAGCTGGTTGCAGGTAATCCCAGAAATTTTGAGATTTATGAGCCTTTGGAATTTTTGGCCGCAGTTACACAACATATACCGGATAAAGGTGAATCCCGATTGTAATCGGGACTTCACTTCGTTCAGCACAGTGGTACGGTTGGTATTCTAATAAGAATCGTGGATTGCGCAAAAACTCTGATGCAACCACATTACCAACTCCGGCTATTGCTGATGCTGACTGGGAAAGACTGGAGCCCGAATCTGCGTACGTTAAAAAATGTCGGTTGAAGTGGGCTGCTCTAATAAAGGCTGTTTATGAGGTTGACCCGCTCAAATGTCCGAAGTGTGGCGGGACAATGAAGATTATCTCATTTATTGAAGATGATGCCACAATACAAAATCCCGAATGAAAATATCGGGACTTGCAGAATGAAACACTGTGGTAAGTGGAAAGAGGCGATTCCCAGCTTGTCAGTGACTTAGTGACTGAGTAACTATGTTGTCAGTTAAACATATGATATTTTTATTCTTTCTGCTTAGTCACTTAGTCACAAGTAACTCAGTCACCAATTACTTTGGATTATAGTTTCTTCGAGCAGAACTGCATTTAAAGCCTGTTTTCAAAAATCGCTTCAATAGCCACAGTGTGTTTATTGTCTTAACCGGATAATTGTGTCTGTTTTCAGCCAATTTAATACCATATCCTCAGAAAATGGTGCCTATTTTCCCGGAATTTTTCAGCAAAATAATATTTAATGCGAAGTTCTTCTTGTAAGAACTTCGCAACATTTGGTGGCTGTTTAGCGCTGGTTTCTGAATTTTCCGCCCGCATCTCTGTGCCCCAGAAGGTGGCTTCAATTTCTTTGTTCAGTATCTATACCTTAAATATTTTATTTATCAAATTCACAGCTTTCTCTATTCCATTTTTTTTGATATGGTAACAGGTCTGCCGACGGCGCACATCACTGCCAGACCCACACTCGTTCGCTTTTGCGACCCAGAAGAATAGAAAATTAATAATCCATAGTAATTGGAATCTTTTTTACTGGAATGCACCCACAAATTCTTCTGACGAGGCACTTACTATTCATCCTCAGTTTCCACATCCTTAAAAGTAACCTTAAATGGCGTCCTAATGAATACAGCTTCGATTATATGTCTGTAATGCTCCTGAAGTGTAAGCTGTCGTGCAACCATCACTATCCCTGTCGAGGCAGTAGCTCTTCCACAGGCAACAACCTGATCATTTACGTAATCATAGAACAGGTAATGAATATTTGATACAAGCTTTGAAGATTTGGAAAAACTCCCGATACCATTGGATTGAGATTCATAATTGAAACTTATTATGTTAATTGCTAAAACTATATCGGGATTCATATTTTTACCCGCAAACCACTCCTTGTTGGGAGCCTTG
>JAAYBQ010000268.1 GCA_012730035.1 Spirochaetota bacterium | reverse complement strand
GCCCCCGCGTGATTAAATAGTTAAATTATAATTCAGGTGCTGATTATCACGACTATTTTCCGGGTAAATGATGAGCTTGAAAAACAACAGTATTTTAATTATTGACCGGAATAAAGATAATGCCCGGTTGCTTCATTCCATCCTTCACGGACGGGGATATATCGTTGAATCTGCGGAGTCATATACAGAGGCAGAAATAAAATTAAACGAAACCCTGTCATCGGATCTGCTGCTTCTGGATTTTTCACTTGTGCCCGGCAGTGAGGCTGCCGGGCAGTCCATTGCGGGCCTTATGGCTGATATGCCTGTTATTTTTCTATATGATGACGATTCTGCACTTGCGAAAATTTATAAAGCGGTAGAGTGGAGCAGGACCTGCGGTTACCTGAAAAGAAATTCAGGGGAAAATCTTGTTGTAGCAGCGGTTGATGCTGCATTCAGAATAATCCTTCAGTTTAGACAGTCCGATGCCCGTAGAGATGAACTTGAGATAATGTCAGAGGATCTGCAGGCTGCCGTGGAGGAGCTTGAAGAATCCAACGCTGAGCTTGCTTCAGCAAACTCCCTGCTGACAGAAAGTGAGGCCAGGTTCCATACGGTATTTCAGAACTCGCCAATCCCTATAGCAATAAGCGTATTGAAGGATGGTACATATCTTGATGTCAACGCCAGGTTCGTCGAAATTACCGGTATGACGCGTGAAGCGGCGATTGGTAAAAAAACGTCCGATGTAATACGGCTTGTTAATCCAGGGGATGAATCAGCCATACTCAGGGAATTTGCAGATAAAGGCATAATTACCGGGTTCCCGCTTGTAACAGAAAATTTAAGCGGTGTCAGGTCTCATAGCCTTCTTTCAGTATTTCCGGTAGAGATAAATAATGTGCTATGCGCAGTTTCCATGCTTACAGATATCAGTTCTATAAAGTGCGCCGAACAGAAACTGCTCGAAAAGGACCGCATGCTTGCCGAGGCAAATAGTATGCTCAATCTTGTAATTGATACAATACCGGGCCACATTTACTGGAAAAACAGAAATCTTGAATTTTCCGGGGCCAATATGCGCTTTGCACGGGATGCCGGATTCACGTCACCCGATGACCTGACAGGTTTGCGTTCAGAAGATCTAGTACTGAAAGATGGATTCATCTCGGATGAATCTGAAGACATTGATGTAATGAATTCCGGGATTCCGGTTTTACGCGGGGTTGTTCCATATACAACGCGTGGAGGAGAACATCGGTGGTACAGGAAAAACAAGATACCTCTCAGGAATACCGCAGGTGATACAATCGGTATTCTCTGTTCTTATGATGATGTCACTCAGTCTAAACTTAACGAGGAAGAGCTTGCTAAAAGCCGTGCCCAGCTTCAGGGTATTTTTGATGCTTCAATTGTAGGCGTGGCTCTTTTGCGCAACAGGGTATTTGTAAAGGTCAATGCGGCGCTATGTAAAACGCTGGGTTATACCGAAAATGAGTTGCTCGACCATGATGTCAGGATGATCTATCCGGATGATGAAGAATATAAACGCGTGGGTATTGAACTTTACAGAGGACTCACAGAGAAAGGGCAGGCTGTTGTTGAAGCGCGGATGGTAACAAGAGATGGCAGGCTGATTGATACTCTAATATCCTCAAGCCCTGTTGATCACAATAATCCTGACGGTGATATATGCGCTTCACTGAACGATATAACCGAACTAAAAAAAGCCGAAAACGAGGCGCGTGAAAAAGAACAGCGATTGCGTGTAATCGCTTCAAATGTACCCGGTATAATCTACCAGTTTTATGCGGATGACAACGGCAGATACAATGTTTCATTTATGAGCGATAAGGCTCCTGTACTTTTCGGTATTAATGCTTCTGACGAAGATTTTTTTGATGAATTCGTGTCGAGGATGCATAAAGACGACAGGCAGAGGTTTTTTGATTCGATCAGTAAATCTGTTGAATTTATGTCTCAGTGGGAGTTTGAAGGGAGGTTTGTAAAAAATTCAGGAGAGATAATGTGGATCAGGGCAATGTCAAGCCCGGTCAGGCATAAAGATAGAACTGTATTCAACGGCGTAATAATAGACGTGACAGACAGAAAAATTGTTGAAGAGGAATTGAGCCGGAGGGAGGACCGCTTCAGATCAATGATACAGAGCGCACAGGACTTGATTTTTATTGTCGACCGCAATAACCTTCTGACATATGAATCTCCGTCTGTCTCAAAGATACTGGGATATGAAGAAGGCTTTTTTATCGGGCTGTCTCCGTTCCAGCTTGTTCATCCCGACGATCTTGATCTGGTCATGAAAGACATGGCTCTTGTTTATAACTCAAATAATCCCGGGACTCCTACCTCATTCAGGTTTAAGCATTCAGACGGGAGATGGATATACCTGGAGGCTGTCGCAAGCAACCTGCTGAGCAACAATGCTGTTAATGGAATAGTCATAACAGCGCGTGATATAACTGAAAGAAAACTGGCTGCCGACGCGTTGATCATGAGCGAGTCGAAATTCAGGAATATTTTTGAAAATATGTCGGTCGGTTATTTCAGGACAGGGTTGGACGGAAGTATTCTGGACGCCAACCCGGCTTGTCTTAAGATACTGGGATTTGAATCGGTCGAGGATGCAAGAAAATTTCTTGGCAACAGATCGTCGAATATATACGCAGACAGGCATGAGTGGAAAAGAGTAAGGGACAGTGTTATGGCACATCCCGATCCGCCGGTTATGATCGTAAGGTTTAAAAGAAAAAACGGCACTGAATTCACTGCAGAATTGAAAATGAAGATAGTTAGCGGCATAGATGGAGCCAGGATGAATGTGGAAGGCCTGATCGAGGATGTAACACAAAGGATAAAAACCCAGGAGATCCTGATCCAGTCAGAAAAGATGATGACCGTTGCAGGGCTTGCTGCGGGCATGGCCCATGAAATAAACAATCCTCTGGGAATAATAATGCAGAATGCTGAAAACGCAATGCACAGACTTCTCGATAATCTGCCGGGCAACATACAGGCAGCTGAGGATGCAGGTATTGATTTCAGCAAACTAGCAAGATATATCGGGGCAAGAAGGATAAATCAGTATCTTTTATCAATAAAGGAAGCAGGAGCCAGGGCTGCCAGAATTGTGGGGAATATGCTCCAGTTTAGCCGCGGCACTGATTCTATGTTTGATTACCTTGATATTAACACAGTACTTGACAAGACTCTTGATCTGGCATCAAATGATTATGACATTACAAGGAACTATGATTTCAGGAAGATTAAAATAGTAAAGAGATTCAGCTTGTTGCCGCAAATACGGTGTACCGAAAGCCAGATTGAGCAGGTTTTTCTAAACATACTTAAAAATGCAGCTCAGGCAATGAATATAAAACAGTATGACAGTGATGAAGACCCGGTGATTATCATCACTACTGTTGATAAAAATGATTTTGTCGAGATTACTTTTTCTGATAATGGTCCGGGTATGGATGAAAATACAAGGAAAAGGATATTTGAGCCGTTCTTTACAACAAAACTTTCAGGAAGCGGAACCGGTCTTGGGCTTTCGGTGTCATATTATATTATTGTGAACGGGCATGGCGGGACAATTACAGCTGAATCAAGCCCGGGCAACGGGACAAGTTTTATCATAACCCTGCCCGCCGGGAAAGGTGCCGAATGAAAACAAGACTTGTTGTGATTGATGATGAAGAGTATATAAGAATTCCCATACAGGATTTTTTCGAAGACTGCGGCTGGGAGGTTGTGCCGTTCGCAACGGCAGAAGATGCTCTTGAATACCTTGAAGATAATTCTGCAGACTGCGTTATTGTTGATGTGCGGCTGCCGGGCATGACAGGCCCTGAGTTTATCATAAAAGCTGTTGAACGCAGACCCGGAATAAGGTGCGTAATATATACGGGCTCGTTTGATTTTTCGATAACTGACGAACTCAGGTCTGCGGGTGTTGATAACAGCTGTCTGGTAAGGAAGCCGGCGCTGGATTTTGGTGATATAAAGTGTGCGGTTGAAGGGCCGGGAAGGGGGAAGGTTGTCTGATGGAATACAGAGATAAATCGATACTTGTAGTTGATGATGAGAGGGCGATTCGTGAAGTTGTGTCCGATTATCTTGAGGATATAGGGTGCAGGCCGGACAAGGCTGCCGATGGCGTTGAGGCACTTGAAAAGATAGTTAATGGCAGTTATGACGCCGTAATAATGGATCTTAACATGCCCGGAATGACGGGACTTGATGTTCTTGACAAAGTGGTTCTGAGGTTCCCTGAAATGCCGATAATTGTTTTTTCCGGGGTCGGGGTACTCGACAGGGCGGTAGAGGCTATACGTAAGGGGGCTTGGGACTTTATTTCCAAGCCAATCACAAGCTTTTCAGTCCTCGATTTAACTCTTAACCGGGCTTTTGAGCGCTCAAGGCTGCTGCGTGAAAACAGGATATATAGGGAGCACCTTGAGGATGAGGTGCGTAAAAAAACTGAGCAGGTGCTTGAAATGAGCAGGTCCCTTATTACCACGCAGAAGGAGATTATCCTTCGTCTGGGGGACGTTGTCGAAACGCGGTCGCATGAAACTGCGTACCATGTGCACAGGGTTTCGGAATACGCATACCTGCTAAGTATCCTCTGCGGTATAAACGAAAAAGATGCAGCCGATATCAAGATCGCATCGGCCATGCACGACGTAGGTAAGATAGGTACCCCTGATGGCATATTAAACAAACCCGGCAAGCTTACAGGTGATGAATTTGAAATTATCAAACAGCATACTGTTACAGGTTACACAATATTCAGGACATCGGAACTTCCTGTGCTTAAACTGGCTGCTGAAATTGCACTTAACCATCATGAACAGTGGTGCGGGGCCGGATACCCTAATGCCATTTCAGGTGAAAGCATCCCGCTTGCCGCTCGCATCACTGCGCTGGCCGATGTCTTTGATGCCGTTACCCATGCGCGCATTTACAAGAGTGCCTGGAAAATCGAAGATGCATGCAACTTTATTACCGGTCAAAGTCAGGTGATGTTCGATCCCGCACTCGTGGACCTGTTTATGAAAAATTTCAGTATGTTCCGCGAGATACATGACCGTCTTCCAGATTAGCAGATGTTAAAATGTAATATACCGTTGTAAATAAAAAATCAGTATTCAGCAGATTGCAGGATTTGCATGTTTGAAAACCATGCCCTGAATATTTATATTTTTATTCAAAAATGATTTGGATGGAATTACTGAAATGACGAAAGAAGCAATAATACAACAGCTGCTTGCTGAAAGTATCGATCCGGGAGTGAAATATCCTTCCCTTCTACCTCCCGACATTGCCCGCTGGTATGTGTATACCAGGGAGAGTGGCCACAGGATACTCTGTGTGCCTGCCGGGTGTATGCACGAAGGCATGGATGAGGCGGAGTACAGGGAACACCTTGTTTCTGCACCTGTTAAAACGGTGCTCAGGGGTTACTTCATGAGTGATGATTTTGTGGTTGTTGATTTACCTTGCGACGAATGTAATGGTTTTGCAACTGAAAATTCTGACAGGGAGTTTGATGAGTCCGCCGGCAAAATTAGGTATAAACTGACCGTGGGTGAACTATACCTGCCCGGAACAACGAAATGGCCGGAGGCTGTTGAATATAATTATTTCAGCGGCAACCATGAATTGAGGTTCTTTGTCAAAAATCCTACAAGGTACATTACAGAGGTAATCAGCAGGATGGCTGTTCATCTGGGGCTCTTTATACGGGATGATATAATATTGTTTGTTTATAGATTCACAGACTACAAAAAAAAGTTCATACCGGTACATGGTTATTCCCCTTTTTCTATACACCTTGTTCCGGCTGATCTGCGGAAAATTCCTGAAAAAATAACTGATCCGGATCATGAAGAGATTCTGCGGATTCATCTTGTCGATGCGGCAACGGGCATACTTAAAGCGGCCAGAACTGTAAGACTTTCACCTGCTTTTTCCTCAGCACTCTGCGAGGCCATATACTGTCAGGCGTCCATACCTCTATCCGATGATTATAATGAGAGGCTTTTGGAACTGGACAGAAAGTTCGTGGATAATGAAAGCCTGATGAACAATTGCGGGAAGCGATGTTCCGGGTAGAATCATATTACATAAACGGGAGATTAAAAAAATAAGCCCTGAAAGGAATTGATCAAAAGGGTTCTTACAGGGCTTATTAGCCAACACCCGGAATCGAACCGGGGGCAGGTCGATTACGAATCGACTCCTCTACCAACTGAGGTATGTTGGCGCTACCCGTTACTTTTATTTTCCCTGAACGCTGCTGTCAAGAAAAATGTATTACTCAGGCAGGTTACTTTAACAACGGATTTTGCGCTGGACAAAAAATATGTTTTATGCATATTACCTGAATGCAATAATATTATCATGAGGTGTTTATGAAACTTGTTTTAAGGTCGCTTCTTTTTGGTATTGCTCTTGTTTTCGCTGGATTAAACACGGTATATGCCGGCATCGCAGATGAGGCATCATATATACCCGATAATACCGATTTTGCGGTGTTCATCAATTATGAAGAAGTTTTCAGTTACCTGAAAACAGGGGGAATTAATCCCGATGATTATCTTTTAATGTTCGGGGATGTAGAGGCAGCGCAGGCTGATGAAGTGCTGAAACGTTTTGGTATTAAGCTTTCTGATATTAAAGAGGTTTTTTTATCCTTCTGTCTGGCTGAAATGGCAAACCAGAAGTTTAATTTTATTTTAATGATCAATACCGGCGGCAGGGGTGCAATACCTGAAGATTTAAGAACCGGGGCCATGAAGAGCGAATACGGCACAATCTATACAATACCCGACAGTACTAATATGCAGATAAGTTATCTTAAAATTGATCAGTATTTTATAATTGGTGAAAAAGAAACACTTATGGCGTTTCTAAAAAGACGATCGCTTAAAAAAGGGAGTGCCCCGGTCTTTCATGCGAAATTTATAAAAGGCTGCAGGGGGAGGATTATTTACGGGAGCATTGTTTTATCCGAAGTTGTTAAACAGTTTGTCGAAACCGCAGCCTCTGCTGGAGCGGGAGCAAATATTGATATTTTAAAATCCAACCCGTTTATAAAGTCGCTTCTTGCTGTAGAGTCATGCGACTTTGCGCTTGAGTCCGGGAATGGATTTGCTTATAGTATGGGTATGTACGGAGTAGACGGTGAAGATGCCGAGCGCCTTGTAATGATAAGTCATTTCGGTATTGTGAGTTCAAGTTTTCTTTTTACTTTTGCCGATATTCTCATGGCCAGGAGCGGCGGAAATTTGAATCCCGGTGTTAACGCCGTATTCGGCGACCGGGAGACCCTCAACATGGTACAGCAGGTGCTGGGAAGGGCAAAAGTAACTACGACCAAAGATGGTGTGATCGTCACATTGAACGAAACAAAAGAGGAATCAGACAGATCACTTGCCGGTATAAAAAAAATCATAGAAAAAAACAGACAGGCCAGAGCTGAGCGGATAGAGAGTGAAAAAATATCTGTTTTAACCGGTGCCATAATTGACAATGATGACGAGGCTGCCGAGAAGGCACTTTCAGTAATCAGGAACGTAAATATTAAAGATCTCAATGGGGATTACCCGATCGGTATTGCTGCAATGTACGGCAATGTAAAAATGATAAAGTCTCTTATTTTAAAAGGTGCAAAAATCGACAGTCCTTCATCAAACGGTAATACGCCGCTGCACCTTGCCGTTTCAGCAGGCATGCTGGATGCTGCTGCATATCTTGTCGAAAAGGGAGCTGATATTAACGCACGTAATGATGAGGGGATGACACCTCTATATATAAATGCTTCACAGGGAGAAACCGGTATAACACAGATGCTCCTGAGACGCGGAGCCCAGGTGAATGCCTTTGCCGGTGATGGTTATGCGCCTATACACCGTGCTGCAGAGTCTGGAAACCTGGAAGTGATCAAGGTGCTGGTGCAGTACAAGGCCGATGTTGAGCTTGTGAGCAGCAACCAGGAGAGGGCCATCGATATAGCCTCGCGTAATGGTTTTGAAGATATCGTAAATTATTTTAAGATAACATTCAGTCAGGTCCCGGTTGAACCGTCATACGACAGCGAAAACTTCGATGATTATAATTACGAAGAAGATGGTGAATATGAGGGTGACTGATGGTGTCAACATTGTTCAGTAAAAGGCGGATCAAAATGTTCAGGCAGGTATGACGCGGAATAATTTGTTGCCACTGTTTCTGCCGGGAGTTACATCTGAATAAAAGGTACTTTAAGGACCAGCCCGTATACTTTTTGGCGGGTTTCAAAACAGTATGAGTACCTGATGCCAGCCTCGAACAGCAGATGGTAGTTTGAAAACAGGTTCTGCACAGATGTCAGCTCAAATCCGGCAGAGGAATAATCCATTTTTAAATCGCCCGTAGTGCCCCTGCCGTAATCAAAGTAAATGCCACCGTTAAGTCTTTTAAAATAAAAAAGTTTAAACAGGAAAAAAGAATAACCGGTAAGTTCTTCAAATGATTCCGCGGGGGAGAACGAAAAGTCTGCAATGGGGAACAGGTAGTCCACGCTGCCGCTTATAAACTTTTCGTGGGTAACAGATTCGTAACCCCGCGGGAAAAGGTACTGCTGGGTGAACACGTAATCATCAGTATCATTAAGAGCGTATGTGCCTGTAAATTTAAATCCATGAGTGCTGAATAGTGATGGCAGATAAAGTGTTGCATCAGCAGAGAACATGCGCGCGGTGTAATCTGACTTGAAGGGTGTATGCCAGTACGAGAGGTTGATAATCTGCCCGTGGCGTGGAAGTATTGCATTCAGTGCGCCGGTCACCGTGTGCTGCATCTTGAAGTAGTATGATGAATATTTAAGTAGCCCGTTATTTTCCATGTCACTGTAGATTCTGTATACGGGTGGATCAATGTCGCGTATGTCAACGAGTACGCCCCGGGCGCCAATGTCCATGAATGTGCTGTGTATTCCGCGTGAAAAATTAAGAGGCAGATTTATCTCTGCAGAGGCTGTTTTCTCCATCCAGGTGATGAATTCGATTCCGTTGTAACGGTTTTTTTTATCAGATATCCAGCGAGTCCTATTGCCGTAACTTCCTGTAAGGATGAGAACGGGATAGAGCGCTGAATATAAAAGCGTACCTGCTGCAGTATGCGTTTTTTCATTGAAATTATAGGTGGACCCTGCACCTGCCTGCAGAGTGTGAAGAACATCCTGCGTGAATATGTTAAATGAAAAATCATAATTAGTGAAATTGAAAAATGGTATCCACCCGGGGATTGTCATTCCATGGAGAAGAGTATTGTATTCATTTGCTACGTATTTCTGTTCAGGAAGATCGTCAGGCACGTTGCCGCCGCGGCCAAGTTCCTGAGCGGCTATAGCGTCTATATAAGGATCCGCGGGTTTTTTCAGCTTTTCAAATGATATCCATGCGGAGGGATCAATTGATGATGATACAGTTTTATACCCGGTTAGTGTGTATTCATTATAGAGAAGGGCATTGTTGCCGGGTGAAATCGACGGAAAATACGCCCCGTACATAACAGAAGTTACCTGGAATCGTTTTCGGTTTTTAAGGTTAACCGCATAAATATTATCGATGCCGGTATAGTCGGAAACAAAAAATAGATATTCATTGTGGAAGATAGGTGACCTGAAATGTTCAAGATGGGTTGTGTCTATAATACGTGTTTTTTTACCGTTTTCTGTGTCGAATATTATAATTGAATTCCCCTCTTTCTCCTGCGTGCAGAGTGCCACGAGGTTCCCTTGAATTGCCGGGTCATATATATGCCCTGCGTCATTAAGTTCATAGCTGCCTGAATTTTTCATGTCAGCGATACTGAAAAGTTCAAGGCTGTAACCCTTGGCGGCAATGTATTCAACAGCTGCTGCAGTTGTTCCGTCAGCAGATAAAGCAGCTGCAATGAATTTTTTATTATCAGTAAGATCAAGTGTTTTGCCGGATTCAACGTTGTATAGCCGCAGGTCAGAGTATGACCTGTAACCCCAGCGCGGGTCAGGAATGGCCTCTCTCCATAGAATGTATCCTCCACCTGCGGAGATGCCCCGTTCATGGTGAAAGAGCGGGCTGATAATATCATAGGGTATCATGCGGAGTTCATCGGTTTCATCGGCTGTTCGTTTAACAAGTGACAGGCTGCGGTCACGCGCGAATCTGATCGCATATATGCTGTCACCGTAAATAAACGGGAAAGCGAAGCTCTCCC
Organism: Spirochaetota bacterium; assembly: GCA_012730035.1. Lineage (GTDB taxonomy): Bacteria > Spirochaetota > UBA4802 > UBA4802 > UBA5550 > JAAYBQ01. The sequence goes on along the minus strand of JAAYBQ010000268.1, from coordinate 2,913 downwards.
ATTTATCTTTACGTTCGGGGAAGACTTGAGCCGATTCTGTGAATTCCATGCCTTCAAGATTATTTTTCCAGTATTCCCTGTACCGGTCAAGGGCAGTATTGTATATTTCATTAAGATCATGGCCCGTGGCAAGTTCAAGAGCGTTGTCGAAAGAGGGGTAAAGGCATGAGCGGTCTGTGTATTCGAGAACGTTGTCCCAGGCTGCCCGGCTGTAGTATTTCCTGACATATGAGTTGACAAGGTAACCCAGGCTGTAGGGGTCGGGGTAGGGGTACATGTCATTGTAAGTTCCAAGGGTGGCGCGGTAATACGAGTATCTTCGGCCTGATAGTTCGAGCGTTCTGTACCACATGGGGAATGATGCGATCCTGCCGCGGCCCCCGTTAGTCAGGGCTGTCTCCATGACGACAGCGTCACCTTCAAGGTACCAGTTCGGAATGAAAAGCCCCAGATACAGGGCTGTGCCGTAGTTCCCAAGAATAACATACCATGAATACTTTGCACCCCCCTCCTGCAGCCTGTTCCGCTGAACCATGTGCCGGCCTTCGTGTATGGCCAGGCCGGTGAACCAGTCTATGGAATCGAATGATGAGGGCGTGGTAAACCAGTGAGAATAGAAAGGTGCGAATGATACAAATCCGTTAGCCTCTGAATAGTCTTCAATGATAACAATCGGGATGTAATCAGGCTCCGTGCTCATGCCGGCATAATTGTATTTTTCATAATAGATCATAAGGTTGGCCGTTCGCTGAGCAATTTTTTCCAGACCTTCGGGAAAGATAATCCTGTAGTGCCCGGCATCGATGTATTTCCAGCCTTTAAATGGAGGATTCTGTTGCGCGGAAATTCGCAGTGTTGCAGCACAGATCATAAAGAGTATAAATATAATAATTCTTAAAAATTTCATGCGGTCTCCACTCTTGATTCACTGTTCTGAGTGAAAAAGAAATTGAAGTCAACCAGTATTTTAAAAGAGAGCGGCAGGTTTATGGAAACAAATCGTTTATCCCGGGCAGGGCATAATCAGGGCAAGGATTATGCCGGTGATAGAAACAAGTAAAATTAACAGAATAATTGTACGGGAGAAAACATTCAGCATCCTGTTCTCTGAATGTTTTCTGAATATGTAATGTATAAAAAAATGGAACAGGCCGAAGATCGAAACTGACCAGTATATGAGGTTAAATTGCGTTTCAACCATCAGAAAGATGATAAAGAAAAGTGGAACATGAAGTGCGGTAAAAATTATGTATGCAGTCTCATCGCTCACCCTGTCTGAAAAGATCATCATGCGCCACTCCCTTCTTCTGACTGCATCAAGTTCATGCACGTATAGCAGGCTTATGTTAATCCATAGAAGGATCTTGAGTATCATCTTCCAGTCCTGAATTGCTGGTGTGACGTAACCCTTTCATCAATAAGTTTCTTCTGATCAGGTGAAAGTCCGGGCATGTATCTTGAACTGCTGCGCATGTACCTTCCAAGCCAGTCTGCAGAAAGCAGTTCGATGCCGTATGTTCCATCTTCAATTGACGTTATCGCAGAAGTAGTTTCTGTTTTTGGGCCTGTTGCCGGCCCCTTGCCAGTGTAAAAACCCGCGGCAAGAAGAGCTGCCCTTACTGCAGTTGATGATGAATATGTAAAAAGCCTTGCTGTTCTGCCAGAACAGTACCTGTGTATTTTACTGAATGTCTCAAGGCTCCATAACGGGCAGTAGGCGTTTATTGAAAATGGATCATAATATATGCAGTCTGGCTGGAGAGCATCATTTATTGTATCTGGAAAGTCGCCTTTCAGCAGTATCCATTCAACGGGATGTGCCCGTGAGGACCATCGCCCGGACTCAAGTATGGCGCCGGGAGCGGCATGCCTTACATGCATAAATAGAGAAGGATTTTTAACCGCAAGGTGCAGGGGATCAAGATCATTTTCAAAACTGGTCACAAGAAGTTTTTTGAGTTGAATTCCTGAATTGGCAAGTTTTTCATATTCAGTAATTGCGGCCATTACGTTAAATGCTGCGCCCATACCCACATCCCAGATAATAAATGTTTCATCTGCTGTTCCCGTGGCGTTTTTAACAAATCCTGTCTGTTCTGAATAAAGTATGCGAGACTCCTCTGACGGGTCTGAAACTGAGTGTATAATTTCGCCCGTACTCCTCTGCCGGATACTGTGGAATCCGGCAGTCTGCGTGAAGACTTCGTAATCGCCAAGCACAAGTCCCGAAGGCCTTATCTTTCTTTTCGGTGGCGTAACCGGATTATCGATATCATCAAGGCCAAGGAGCATGCGCTGTTCATTGTAATAAGTTAAAAATGTTCCTTCAAAAATTCTGATGCGGATTGTATCCATCAGGTTTTTATAGAATGTAAGATTATGCAGGCCTAAAAGGTTGCCTCCGTAGTATTCGCCAGATTTGACAAGGTGATGCAGGTACGCCCTGCTGTATCGGCTGCAGCAGGGGCAGTTGCAGTTCTCGTCGAGCGGCCTGTCGCTGAACCTGTGAATTCCCCGTCGCATTTCGATCCTGCCGCGCGATGTAAAGGCAACACCCTGCTGGCCCAGTGCAGTGGGTAGAATACAGTCGAACATGTCTACACCCCTGTGCACAGATTCCAGTATGTCAAGGGGTGTACCTACGCCCATCAGGTACCTTGGATAATCCGCCGGCATCAGGGATGCTGTCAGCTCTGTTATGTCATTCCGTTTTTCACCGGTTTCACCCACTGCGAGTCCGCCAATGGCGTAGCCGTCAAATGGAAGTGCTGTTATCTGCGCTACACTTATTTTGCGCAGATCTTCGTAACAGGCTCCCTGTACAATTCCGAAAACCGACTGTGGCGAATCACCCCTTGCCGCAAGGCTTCTTTCTGCCCAGCGCGCAGTTATGTCAGCTGCCTCGGAGCAGAT
>JAAYBQ010000267.1 GCA_012730035.1 Spirochaetota bacterium | reverse complement strand
TCTTCAAAAATTACAGGTTCAGCTTCATCAATAACCGGTAAAGCTTTCTTTTTCGCTGGATATTCTTTTTCAATAATAACACGCTCCGGAGCTTCCCCGAGCATTGATTCTATGTCACGGACACTCTCTTCAAATATAATTGCGCTATCGGATGATATATCAGCTTCAATTGAATGTCTTTCATCATCCTTAAGGCTTGCAGGATCATCGAGAAGATAGATTGTTTCCCTGGTGTCAGAAACATTTCTGGTGTAGAAATCAAGACCGGGATTAATAAACTCGATCTCTGAATCAATATCAATATCCTTAAAATACTCACCAAAAAGCATCTCTTCAAATAATCTCTTTTCTTCATGCTCAAAACCCATTATTTCAGAGATTTCACTCTGGGTGTACCTGGATTCTGTTGAATAGTATTCATCAATCTCCTGGATATACTGAATAAAGTCTTCTTTGATAATGGAGTTATCTATAAAGTCAAAATCAGAATCTGTTAAAAACTTTTCTTCATAAAGTGTTTCATCATCATAATCGTAGGTTTTCTGGATTTCAAGAGTATACCTGTTATCAAACAGATTTGCATCCGGTTCTACTATGGCGGACTTACCCTTGGTTATATCTATCATTTTAGATAATCGTGTAGTTAACTGATCCTCTTCGGCAGTTATACTAAAATCACGATCTTTAGATATATGCCTGTCATCAATGAAGGTAACATTACTTTTTTTGGTAATATCAGTATACTTGTCAGGGAGGAATTCATCTTGAAAAACTTCATCTATCTCTGCGATATCCGGAATCTGATGATATGTATCATTAACATTAATAACAGTCTCAGCTTCAGACAGACCGGATTCAATCTTTACACTTTCAATGGCCAGGGTACTATCAGCAGGTTTAGATTCTATTGCTATTCCTGGTGAATTAACAGCGCTTATTTCTTGAACCGGTACAGGTACTTTTGCTACTGATGTAGCACCAGGCAAATCTTCATGTTCCTGCTTGAGATCGCTTTGCTGTATAACCGGAACTGCCCCGTCCGCCGAGCCATCGCCTGAAATATTTATTTCAGAAATTTCAGCATCGTGAACCGAGTCAAAAACAAGAATATTCTCATCAATATCTTCAGCAACTTCATCTTCTATCGTTTCCGGGACTATTTTTTCTTCCCTTTCAGGAAGTATTTTTTCGCCGATAGCAGCCTCTTTTAGAGGTATCAGTTCAAATTCCTCAAGCCCTTCGATGAGATCCTCTTCTTTAAGAAAAATCACCTCTTCCCTGGCTATCTTTTCAGCCTCTTTGAGATCAATTCTCCCTATCTGAGTCAAATCAAAGTCAGAGGGTACCGAATTTTTAATTTTTTCCCTGAACTGGCTGCTTATTTTGTCTGAATTTATCATATCTGCTTTTTTTAAACTAATGCTGCAACAACACCCGTTTATATTATATAAATATCTTAATAGCATTAAATCTGGTATATCAATTAATTATCGGCATTTATTTTTTTTCCAGATAAAAAAAAGGAATGCCTTAACAGCATTCCTTTTTTTTATCTTTTTTTAAATCAACTTATCGTTTTGCGACTTTAAGTTTGAGTTTAAGCATGTCTTTTTCAACTCTTAATATAAATTTTTCTTCAGAAAACTGGGGTATTGAACTCATTTTTTCATCAAGCTCTTTCAACTTGCTTTCAAGTTCAGCTGCACTGAGATCCTTTTTGTGATAAGCTTTTTCAGCAAGAACAATCAGTTTATTGTCCTTGATCTCAACTACACCGCCCTCGATTATAAGGTAATCAACGCTTTTAGGATTATTAAGCCTGACTTCGCCGACACCCAGCCGTGAAATTAGCGGTGAGTGTCCGTAAAGAAAACCCATCTCACCGTTATAAGCCTGAACAACTGCAAATCCAACATCCCCTTCATAGACTAAACGTTCAGGAGTTAATACTGTGCAATTTATTACACGTTCCATTATTATTTACCTGCAAGCTTTTTAGCTTTTTCTATGGCTTCTTCAATTGAACCAACCATGTAAAATGCCTGTTCCGGAAGATCGTCGTATTGACCGGCAATCAAGGCCTTGAAGCTTTTTACAGTTTCTTCAAGCTTAACAAATTTTCCGGCCATACCGGTAAACTGTTCCGCAACGAAGAATGGCTGAGAGAGAAACCTTTCAATTTTTCTGGCACGCTGTACAAGAACTTTATCGTCTTCTGAAAGTTCATCCATACCGAGAATCGCAATAATATCCTGAAGGTCTTTGTATTTCTGAAGTATACGTTTTACTTCCATCGCTACTGTATAGTGTTCTTCACCTACCAGGTCAGCAGCAAGAAGCCTTGATGATGATTCCAGCGGGTCAACAGCAGGATATATACCTTTCTCAGCAATCTGCCTCGAAAGAATTGTCTGCGCATCAAGGTGAATAAATGCTGTCGCAGGAGCAGGGTCTGTCAAGTCATCAGCAGGAACATAAACCGCCTGAACCGATGTTATAGAACCATTCTTTGTAGAAGTAATCCTCTCCTGAAGTTTACCCATCTCAGTTGCCAGTGTAGGCTGGTAACCAACAGCTGATGGCATACGACCTAGCAGAGCTGATACCTCAGATCCTGCCTGTGAGAACCTGAATATATTGTCAATGAACAGAAGTACGTCTGCACCTGACATATCCCTGAAATATTCGCACATTGTCATCGCAGAAAGTGCAACCCTTAACCTTGCTCCGGGTGGCTCGTTCATCTGACCATAACAGAGACATGCTTTATTAATAACGCCGGATTCAGTCATTTCCTGCCAGAGGTCGTTTCCTTCCCTTGTTCTCTCACCAACACCAGCGAATACTGAATAACCACCGTGCTGCTGGGCAACGTTGTTGATAAGTTCCATGATGATAACGGTTTTACCAACACCCGCACCACCGAAGAGGCCGGTTTTTCCACCTTTGATGTAAGGCGCCAAAAGGTCGATGACCTTGATTCCTGTTTCAAACTGTTCTGTTTTAGGTTCAAGTACTTCAAATTTAGGCGGATCCTGGTGGATTGGCCTGAATTCTTTTGCATTAACCGGACCACCTTTATCAACGGGATCACCAAGAAGGTTGAAAATCCTTCCGAGTGTTTCCGGCCCTACAGGTACTGATATAGCTGCGCCAGTATCAACGCATTTATCACCCCTTTTTATACCGTCAGTTGTAGCAAGCGCAACTGCTCGAACCCTGTTTCCACCGAGGTGCTGCTGAACTTCACTAACAAGTCTAACCTTTTCACCCATAACCACTGTATCAATGACAATAGCGTTATAGATTGCAGGTAATTTACCCTCGGGGAATTCAGCATCCAGGGTAGAACCTATTACCTGGACAACTTTCCCAATGTTTTCACTCATAAATCAACTCCTTAAATTAAGCTAATTTCTCTTAACTTTGTTTTATTCGAGAGCTGCTGCTCCACCAACAATTTCTGAAATTTCTGTTGTAATCTTGTCTTGTCTTACCCTGTTATAAGAGATGGTAAGCTCTTTAATCATCTCTTTTGCTGCGTCTGTTGCATTTTTCATAGCTACGCGTCGTGAAAATTGTTCTGAATATGATGCTTCAAGGAAACAGGTGAAAATCTTTACTTTAAGGTAAAGCGGTAATATATAGGAGAATATATCAGCCGGATTCGGCTCGAAGATATAATCCATATTAGCCATCGGCAGCGCATTATGATCCACTTCAAGTTCAGGTACGATAGGAAGAAGTTTAAATACTTCCGGTTTCTGATTTGCGGACGAAAAAACCTTGGTATATGAAACATATACTTCATGCACTTCACCGCTTACAAAAAGCTTTGTAAGTTCATCACTCAGTTTTGCCGCATCATCAAAGCTGAACTTGTCTTCAAGATTTAGACCGAATTTCTGCATCGGCATCTTGATGAAATTATAATACGAACTGGCCTTTTTGCCAATAACGTACATCATTACCTCTTTGCCTTCTGACTCAAGCTGCTCTTTAAAATCAAGGGTCTTTTCGAGTACCCTTGAATTATAGCTTCCGCAAAGTCCCCTGTTACCTGAAATCTGCAGTATCAGCGTTCTTGACGGTTGAGCAACTTCTTTAAAAAGAGGGTGCTGAATTGTTGAAAATCCGGCAGCCATAAGATTACTTATTATCTGGTTGACCTTGAGTTCGTACGGTTTTGACTGACCCAGGCGTCCCTGCACTTTTTTCATTTTTGCAGTAGCAACCATTTCCATTGTGCTGGTAATCTTTTTGGTATTACCTACGGATTTTATTCTTCTTTTAATGTCTCTTTGATTAGCCACAATTCAATCCTCAATTTTTATTTTATTGAGTCGAGATATTTTGTTACGAAATCTTCAATAATTTTTTTCAATTCATCAACACTCTTAAGCTCACCTGTTTCACGCATCTCTTTCATTATATTGCTATGATTTGTATTCATGTGGGTAATAAATTTTGCTTCAAAGTCTTTTACCTTTGCAACAGGAACCTTATCGAGTCCGCCCTGTGTACCGGCAAATATAATCGCAACCTGGTCAGCAACATCCATTGGTACATACTGCCCCTGCTTAAGAACCTCTACAAGCCTCATACCGCGGTCAATCTGCTTCTGTGTTGCCGCATCAAGTTCTGTTCCCATCTGAGCGAAAGCTTCAAGTTCACGGAACTGAGCAAGGTCAAGCCTTAAAGAACCGGCATATTTTTTCATCGCCTTAATCTGTGCAGCACCACCAACTCGTGATACAGATATACCAACGTCAACCGCAGGACGAACGCCCGATGCAAAAAGGTTCGGCAGAAGATAAATCTGGCCATCAGTAATCGAAATTACGTTAGTAGGTATATACGCACCAACTTCACCAGCCTGTGTCTCAATGATCGGGAGGGCTGTAAGGCTGCCTGCGCCCATGTCATCAGAGAGTTTGGCTGCTCTTTCAAGAAGCCTTGAGTGACAATAGAAAATGTCACCAGGATACGCTTCACGTCCCGGAGGCCTTCTGAGAAGCAGTGAAAGTTCACGATAGGCATTCGCCTGTTTTGAAAGGTCATCATATATACAAAGTGTATGACCTTTTTGCTCGTACATAAAGTATTCAGCCATTGCGCAACCGGCATAGGGTGCTATGTACTGAAGAGGAGCCGGATTAGATGCTGTAGCAGCAACTACTATTGTATACTCCATTGCCCCTTTCTCGTTAAGTTTTTCAACAACATCCGCTACTGTAGAACCTTTCTGTCCTATGGCAACATAAACACATATAACACCTTTACCTTTCTGGTTGATGATTGTGTCAATTGCAATAGCAGTTTTACCTGTTTTTCTGTCACCGATGATGAGCTCGCGCTGGCCCCTTCCTATCGGTGTCATTGAGTCTATCGACTTGATACCTGTCTGGAGAGGTTCATGTACGGACTTTCTGTCTGCTATACCAGGTGCAACAAATTCCAGCGGCCTGATTGCCGTTGCATTGATCGGTCCTTTCCCGTCAAGGGGCTCACCGAGTGGTGAAACAACCCTACCAAGAAGTTCCGGTCCGGCAGGTACAGCTAGAACCCTGTTAAGCCTTTTTACAGAATCACCTTCCTGAATCTCAAGATAATCCCCCAGAATGGCACAACCGATAGAGTCCTCTTCAAGATTGAGAACCATACCCTGGACGCCGTTTGAAAATTCAAGCATCTCTCCGGACATGGCGTTTGAAAGACCATGAATCTTCGCTATACCGTCACCAACCTGGATAACTGATCCAACTTCGCTGACATCAAGCGTAGATTTGTAGCCTTCAATCTCCTTCTTTATTATGGACTTGATTTCTTCGGTTTTAATCTTCATAAGCCAATTCACTCCTGACTTTACTATTTAATAAATTACTTCTTATATTTTTTAATCCTTTTGCTAACGATCCATCAATAACGATATCGCCAATCTTTATAATAATCCCGCCAAGTATTGAAGCATCCACCTGTTCAGTAATAATAACTTCCTTACCAAATTTCTTACCAACTTCAGATTTAATTTTATCAAGCAGTGAACTATCGAGACTCGATTGACTTATAACTGTAATTCTCTGTCTATTATTAGCATTGTCATTATATTCTACAAATGCCTCGTAGATGTCGGCAATTGATGTCTGACGACCGTTATCAATTAATAATTTTAATAAATTCACTATATATTCAGATATTTTCCCCTCAAAAACCTTATCAAGAAATTTCTTCTTGTCTTCAATGGTTATACCGGGCGCATTCAGATATCTTCTAAACTCATCCTCTTCAGTTGCTATCTCGGAAACAGCCTTAAACTCTTCCTCAACCTGCTGAAGGATATTTTTATCTTTTGCTATATCAAACAATGAATTAGCATATACACGAGCAACATCATTCACAGCCACGTTGATACCCTTTTATATTATTTTTATTTAGGACAGTTCAGATTACTGAACTGTCCTAACTTTATTAAGAGTCTCTTCTACAAGAGCTTTCTGATCTTCAGGTTTAAGATTTTTATTGATAATCTTAGCAGCTATATCTGTAGAAAGTGTCACAATCTCTGCCTTGATTTCAGCAAGCGCTTTATCCTTGGCCAGATCAATCTCCCTTCTTGCCCTGTCCGACAGATCCTTGGCTTCAGTTGTAGCCTTGGAAACGATGTCATTCTTCATTTTTTCTGCTTCAGCCCTGCCGTCTGCAATTATATTTGCAGCTTCAGTCTTGGCATTATTCATCATTTCCCTGTGCTGAGCCAGAAGCTTTTCAGCCTCCTGTCTTGATCTGTCAGCATTCTCGATGTCACTGCGAACCTTTTCTGCTCTAGCGTCGAGTGCCTCCACTACTGGTTTCCATGCTGCTTTCCAGAGGATCAATACTAACACTGCGAATGTTATTATCGTCCAGAGTAACAGACCTGGTTCAACCTTCAGTAAACCTTCCTGTATAGCTTCCATAACAAAGTTCCGTTAATTTAAATTTTTAAGCTTTAATTACTTGGTTTCTGTTACTGGAGCTGCAGTTTCAGTTACAACAGCAGCTTTAGGAGCCTGTGTTGCAAGCATGAATGTTACAACAAGCGCGAAGAATGTGAAACCTTCGATAAGAGCAGCAGCAATAATCATCGC
>JAAYBQ010000266.1 GCA_012730035.1 Spirochaetota bacterium | reverse complement strand
ATTCACCGTGATCACCGAGTATTATAAAAAGAGTATCCCGGTCATGCTGCATGAATGTATCAATAAGCATGTCAATTACCAGCAGGCAATAGTCTATACTGTTCCTGTACCGTCCCTCTGCAGTGTTGTTGTCAAACCTGCAGAACCTGGCAGGGTCAGGATTAAAATAGGGTGAGTGAGTTGACGAAAGTCCTATAAAAAAAAGCCCCGGTTCCTTTTCGCGGGACAGTATCTTCGCAGATTCATGCACCAGTGAAACGTCATCAACTCCCCAGTTAAATGAACTGTACCTTTGTCCGGTCGCGGGATTTAATGACTGTTCCAGTTTTTCCTTGTTGATGATTGTAAACCCGAAATTTGACAGCATTTCGTGCAGCCCTTCAAAATAGGTCGGTCCGGAATAGAGAAAATACGTCCCGTAACCCCTGCCGCGCATAAGCCCGGGGATTGAATTATGCGTATCGGTACTGCTGATTCTCTGCCTTGACCTGTAATCTCCATATCTACCCGTAAGCAGTGAATATATGGAAAGTGTTGTATGTGGTGTAGGGACAAAAAAATGTTCTGCCCTGAACGCATTACCTGAACTACCGAGGTGCTTTGATGCTGTTGTGTCAAAGTATGCAGCGCTCACTCCTTCGAGTATAATAAACACGATGTTACCGGTTGCGCTTATATTGTATCCGTATCTTTTCATGAAGCCGGGGTGTATCGGTCTGCTTCTGCGTGCATCTTCACTGAAGTCCACACCGCGAAATGAGCCCGAACGGCTGCCCTGGCCTGTTGACGCTGAATAGAGTTTTCCCGCGGCTAAAATAATAACAAATAACAAAATATAAACGACCGGAATTTTTTTGAACTGATAAATTCTCTCCAGTACACTGTCAGCGTATCCGCATAGAATAATAATTCCCCCTGCAACAGGAACTGAAAGTGCTGCATAAAAGACTGCGGGCACGGAACCGAGAACCGCAACCGTGTCTGTTAAAAGGATACCCGCATTGCCAATATAATAGAATGTCAGACTGAAAGAGAGATCGACCTTGAAAAGTAGAAAGACAAGCCCTGCTGTAAAAACATGGAGCACATTTACGGCAAGGAACGTGATTGCAACAGCCACGCGCAGGCCCGTACTTATGGCGGCGACTGCTGCAAGCAGCGTTACAAGATGAAACATGTTAACCGCAAGTGATATACCCTGGTAACCTGAAAGTAACTTTACAGCCACCGCATATACAACGATAACCACTGACAGCGGTACAATCTGAGCATATTTGTATTCCGTAATTTTGTCCAATTCCCTACTCCACTTTGAATATGACCGTGCGTATTAATCTTTCACCGTTGTAAATATCAAGCCTGTGAGAACCCCTTGCACGGCTTATTACACTTTCAACAGCACGTTCAAGGGGTAGTCTCTTTTTTGAGTCTATGCTGTAATAATATTTTCCGCTGGCATTCCTTGCCGTAATTATTCTTAAGGGTATCAGCTGTGTTCCTGAGGGAAGCGTCGGGTCTATGACAAAGGTTTCGCCGTTTACAGGTGAGAGAACTTCGGGCTCATGGCCACTGCTGTAAAGTCCCGACGCAGAGCCCTTCCCGCTGCATATACCGCATTCGGATGTAAAATTGTCTGTATGGTCAACCAGCTCCATTGAATAGCTGCAGTACGGGCCTGCGGGTAGCCCAGACACCCTGCAGAACCTGGCCATGGCGAAATGTCCGGGATACCTGAAGTGAGGGCGTTTTCTGTCTGTTACAGTCCTGACAACCTGATGAAAGATCCGGCCCGCGCCCCATCCGCCGCTGACGCTGTTCATCATTTTGCCGGAGAAGTTCCCAACCCACACACCTACAAGATAGTCCTCTGTAAAGCCGATGGTCCAGCCGTCCCTGAAATCTTTTGAGGTTCCGGTCTTTACTGCCACATCAAATGGAAAGTCAAGAAAGTTACGGCTGCCGAAAGCCCTGCGCCTGGCCTCACTGTCAGAAAGAATGTGCACAAGCCTGTATGATGTCTTTTCCGTAAAGAGCTCCTCGTGCCTGCCATAAAATATTTCACTTCCGTTTATGCCGGTCCCGATGTAGACCGGATACATTACGCCGCCGCATGCAATGGCTGTATAGGCGCGGCACAGCTGCAGAAGTGAAGCTCCCCCTGCACCAAGCGCAAGCCCGGGGCCGTAAAAGTCCGGTTCCCTCTCCATATGCGTAAAACCTGCTTTAAAGAGAAATTTATAAAACACCGGAATGCCAACCTGACCGGCCAGGTAAACCGCGGGTATGTTCCGCGAACATGCAAGTGCCTCTCGTATTGTAATTGGCCCCCAGCAGGACATGTCATTGTTTTTAGGTGACCAGGTTTCACCCTTATTTGTGGCAAATGTAAGGGGCGTATCGTTTATAATACTCCAGGGCTTATAACCTGCACTGTCCATGGCAAGGCCGTAGAGCAGCGGCTTGAGTGTACTCCCCGCTGACCTTATGGATGTGCAGCCGTTGACCTGCCCGGAGTCACCTTCATAAAAATTTTCGGACCCCACCATTGCAACAAGTTCTACCCGGCCTGAACGGTCTTGGGGCAGCCTGAGTACAATGACTGCCGCGTTTTCGACGTTGTAGCGCGCAAGAAATTTAAGCTCGGATTTTATTATCCGGTTTACCGATTCATTCAGGTTGGCAGAGATCGACGTTTTAACATCGCCGGTGGCATCATCCGCAGCCGACCTGATAAACTCTTCAAAATGCGGGGTGTCCGATTGCACTGAAGTGTAGAAGAAGGCCCCTCTGCTGAACAGATTACGCTCGATCCCGGCAAGCTGACCAGTTTCATCAAGATTATTTTTTTTTAAAAAGATCGCAAAACGTTCCCTGAACATATCAACTGATGCCTGATTCCGGCGTATGAGTATCACAAGTGCGGCACTTTCGGCTCGCGATATAAAACGTATGTCACGCCCGAAGATTCGCACAGATGCCGCCGGGAGACCCTGCTGGTTGAATTTCATAGGAACCCGGTTCAGGTATACTTCAAGTATCTCATCCTTTGTGAAGTGGAGTTCAAGCTTTACCGCAAATATTATTTCACAAAATTTTTTAAGGATTATGTTCCTCGGCAGGATTTCGGCGTAGACCATACGGGCAGCCTGCTGCGTAATAGTAGATCCTCCGGAAACTATTTCCATGGCTCGCATATTCTGGACTGACGCGCGCGCAATCGCAAGCGGGTCAAAACCGGGATGATAGTAGAACCGCCGGTCCTCGGCGGCAATCACATACTCCTTTATATGCGCGGGGAATTCATTGAGCGGAAACCAGCGGATTGAAGCTGCGCCGTCAGATGGATTGAACTGACGCAGCAGAGTACCCTCTTTCGAGTAGAGCCTCATTGAGCCGCCTGACCTGAGCCTCTCCCTGGAGACCGGTAGCAGAAAAAAAATAACGATAACCGCGGCTAAAAAAATTACAGCAAACCTGCGGGGATTACTGCGGATAAATTGTGCCAGGATAAATAATTTTTCTTTCATGGTACCTGTATATGAGAACCGCCCCGGAGTCTGTCTATAATAAAACTGAAAGAACAAACCCGGGGCAGCGGGTTGTAGTGGTTACCTGACGTTCACCTTAACTACGCCTGTCCTTCCGAATACCTCGGGCTCGTACATAAGCTTTGAGCTTGCGGCAGGACTATGTGATTCCCCCTTGACCGTGGGCCTTATGAGATAGGTATACTCGTGCATGCCCGGCGACAGGTAATCCTCGAATATTACGATCCGGTCATCCCTGTACTCAATTACCGGTTTTGAGTATGACCACCAGTAGCCGTCATTCCCATAGCGGCCCCCTTCAGTTGTCTTTTTGGCGAAAGACTGCTTCTCTGTTTCAAAAGATGTATTGACAATCTCAACGTTCGACGGCAGGGGATCGACTATTACAGCGTTAAAGTATGGCTTGGGATTAACCACAAAAATTTTACACAGGTAAATGTTCCCGCGCTCCAGATTTCCCCTGACCTCTTTCCCGTCGGGATTTTTCTCTGTGGCGGTGGAGAGGTCGTATATGACACGCCTGATCTCCATACCCTCGTCGCGCGGAGTCACCTTAGGTATCACAGGCTGGTACACCAGTGACGCGGTGTAATAAATCCTCCCTGATCCTGTATCGTTTTTGAATTCCAGGGGATACTGCACACCACTGCTGCCAAAGGTGTATAATCGGTCGTATGTAATACCCGCGTTGAAAACCTCCAGTGAACCCTGTCCGAAGGTGTGGCTGAAAGCCTCTTTTGAGTTTACAAGAACGCGCGAAACAATCTCTTTGCTGCCCGGTTTTTCGTATAAGGTATGGTACCTGTCTACGGCAAGGGCCAGCATGGCAATGCTCTGTGTACTCTGCCAGTAGTTGTGTTCCCTTGAACTTATTATGTAATTAACTATTCCCGGTATCAGCGGATTGGAACTGTCCAGCTCCATATAACACATGAGGATTACACCCAGGGTTGATCCCTCTGAATAAAAGGCCCTTGTGTAGGCGCCGTATGTCTCGCCCCTGAAAGATACTTTACGTGTCGTGTTCTCCATGTTGTTTTTGAAAACATTAAAGAGCTCCTTTACCTCCCTGTTGTCGCTGAATTTTTTTACCCTGTTCTGATGGGCAATTGAAAGCACCAGAAAACCCTTCGCCCTGAGCGAAAGGCTTTTGCGATTTTCAAAGAGCACCTTCGAGAGTGAACTATCCTGTTCACCTGCAAGGCAGAATGTATAATTGATAAGGGAGATGGTCTCGAGCACGTAGCTGTACCCGTCCTTTTCAGGCTCACGTATGTACTTTTTAAGATACCTTACAGCACCTTTTATGACCTGATCATCCACACTGTATCCCCTGCTCTTTGCCACTGAAAGCACAAAGGTTATATAGGCAGACAGGTACGGGTCACTCCTGGCCTCGTCCTTCCACATGCTCTCTTTCCAGAACCTGAATCCTCCGTCGGCGTTCTGGAAATCTTTTACCTCGCCCAGAAAGAGCTTCTCTATGTTCGCGAAATCATAGCCAATACCTTCAGGAGGCCTGAACGAGAATTCATTAAGCAGCTTACCCGCAGATATTGAGAGCAGAAAAGCCGATGCCCTCTGCTCAATGCACAGATACGGGTTGCTTTTGTAGAATGTAAAAGCGCTGTTGAGCCCCACAAGCACAGTGGATGAAAGCTGAATGTTCAGTCCGCCATACTGCGGGAATACCTCTTTCTCAGAAGGAAAAATTATCATCTCGGAAAAACTTTTTTCGGTAAAACCTGAAACAGTAAAAGCCTCCTCGACCGGGTGTTCAAGCACTGGAAACTCGTATAGCAGCCTGTCGCGCACATCCTTTTCGCCGAATCCCGTTTTGCTGAAGGCTGCCATGTTCACGGGCTCTGCGGTCAGGTAGCCTTTTACCTTTATGATTCTGTCGATCCCGGTGTTTCCTGAACGTATGGCACTTACAATGGCACTGTTTATCTCTGCGTATTTTTTTGTATTCAGTGTTACAGGGAAGAGTACCTCCTTTGCCTCGCCCGGTTTAAGGTTAACAACCTTTGATGTTGAATCCAGGTCAAGAAGGTCCGCCTCTATGCTGACTTTAAAGTCTGCTGTAATTCCGGTCTGGTTTATCACTACTGCTCCAAGCTGCAGCTTGTCCCCTGTGCGTATAAAGCGCGGTACGCTCTTCTGCACGACCATGGCCTTGCGAACCCTGAATTCCTTTTTGTACTCCCTGTATTTTTTCCCTGCCGATACAACCGCCATTATCCTGAATGTCGTCAGGTTGTCGGGGAGTTTGAACTCGACCTCTGCGTAACCCTTGCTGTCGGTTTTAATGTCAGGTTTCCAGAATGCAGTGTACCTTATGTCACGGCGTGTGCCATCCTCGTCCTTCAGGTCAAATCCGCCGGAACCCTCGCCGCCGTAACCGTCATCGTCACCGCCGCCCGGATTGGCCCCCTTCATCGAATACCTGTACTGCTTTATAATAAAATTCATGTTGTGAAATATCCTTACCCCGAGCGGCCAGTTACTGTAAAAAAGGGAAACCGGGTTGCTGTATGAATAATTGATAAGGTCAAGCACACCCCTGTCGGCAACCGAAAGCGCTATCTCGGCGTTCGGTTCGGAATTGATTTTTATTTTTATCTTTTCTCCGGGACTGTAGCTCTCCTTGTCGGTTGCCATCTCCATCTTCGCAATGTTCGACGATGTGTTCACCTTGAGCATGGTGATCCCCGCCTTGAATCTGGGGCATCCAAGGTCATTCTTTTCGAAGTCACTCAATTCCTGCGGTGACATATCTTTATCCGGCTTAACCCTGGGGCGCACGAGCATGACGCTCAGGTAGACGTTGGGAAGATATTCTTTTTTGATCGGAACAGTTACTGGCGTGCCGCTTCCGTCAAGTTCTATGGTCTTCTGCCAGTAGACAGATTCCCTTTCGAGAGTTATGATGGCTTTGCACTTACTGAAAGGGGACTGCACAAGCACCTTCGCCTCGTCCCCGGGATTGTAGCTTGCCTTGTCCGGTATCAGTGTGACAGAATCATCATCGCCAAAGTTCCACGAACTGTACGAGTCTCCGAAGGCATAGAAGCCTGTACGCGAATACGCGCCGCCCGACGGGCCCTGCACCGTTAGTGTGTATATGCCCGGTGAATCCGGTTTAAACTCAATCTTTTCAGGTTTGCCCGAGAGAGTGATTTTCTTTGTGTAGACCACCTTCTTTACGAGCATATTCTTTGTCTGTATTGAACCGTCAGGCCCCTTTGTGGCCACCGAGTTCCAGCTGTTTTTAAGTATGCGCACATCAGCCTTTTTGCCCGAAACCGCATCACCCCTGTTCGAAAGAGCGACTACATTAAACCTGAACTTATTTTTATAAGACTGGTACGTGCTGTCGGGCCTTATTCCTATAAGGAAGCTGCCGGGAAAGACTGAAAACTTTTCGGTCCTGGTAACCGACTTGCGGTCAACGTCCTTTACGGTGGCCTCTATGGTAATATCGTAAGGGTCATTGAGCAGGTACTTCGCGTCCGGGCCACTCACGTTCTCTTCGGTTGAAAGCGGTTTAAGATTCACGCTGAATTCATATTTACCTGCCGCGTTTAAGGCCCCTTCGCCGCCAAGGTAGTAGCCGGTTCCTGCCCGGGTCTCCTCGTTTAACCAGTAGAGATTGTCCCCGAAAGTGTAGCCGGGAAAGCGCTCAAATTCAAAGGACTTTCTGCTTCTGGAAATGCTGTAGTTCACCGGTGCCCTTCCCATTGGCGCGCCGAACATGTAATCTCCTTTAACTGTGAGTTTAAGAGACTCACCGGATCTTGCGTCGCGAATCCCGTTAATACCAACGGTGAATGAAACAGGCCTGAACTCCTCGACCTGGAAGGTGTCATTTATGCCATAGCTGTTTTTTTTGTCTCGCCTGACCTCTACCTGGTAGTGTCCAAGGGATGCGTCTGCGGGTATTTTAAAGCTTCCCCACACACCTCCGTTGCCCGAAGTCTGCAGCGTCTTTTCAAATACGGTCTCCCCTTCCGAGTTCTCGATAGTTACAAATACACTGCTGTTCGCCAGGGGTGAAAGCACACCCTCCTTTCTCGATGCCATTATACACTTGAAAAAGACCTCGTCGCCCGGCCTGTATAGCTTTCTGTCAAAGAGAAACTGCCCCGACACAACCGCCTCCGGCGCCCTCTCGCTGTAAGAAGCAAGGCTGCCCATGTACACATCATTATCCGCAGAAGTAAGGTAGGTACTGTCACTTCCCTCCCGGGCATAGAATATTGACTTGCCGTACATGCCGGGAACGATCTTCCTGATCTTAACATACCCGTTTACGTCAGTCACGCCGCCGGCTATCTCCCTTTTTGTGTCATACACGCTGACCTTTACCCCTTTTTTTGCAGCGCCGTTCGATAGGGTGTTCACCCAGGCGTAGATGTTCCAGTAGTCCTCCTTTACCGACACACCCAGGTTTGTGGACTGGATAATCTGCGCAGTGGACTTCTCAATCTGCTCCTCTTTACCCGAGCTGTAGATCCTTGCATTGAATACCAGGCCGATCCAGCCGTACTTTCCTCCTGTGAGGTACGGAGATATATCGTAGCCCAGCCTTGCAGACTGGTTTATGCCAAGACCCGTGTTCCATGTTGTCCTTGTGAGGTTCACGTTTTTCATTATATTATATTTGTAGCCACCTTCGAGCTTCTTCTGTATATCGCTGATCGTAAAAACCCCCGCGTCAACAGTGAAGCTGCTTATATTGGTTACCTCTACGGGTATTTTGTGGCCAGCCTCCGCCTCGAGCAGGTTCATGCTGCTGTCGATGGAATAGTCCGGGTAGTAATCTGGTATTGAAACTGTAAATTTTTGAGGACTTTCAAAACTGTTACCGTGCACATCGGGGAATGGCTTAATGGTGATTGCGTATTCAACACCGGGTTTTATGCTCCAGTTGCGTAGTGAAATATTGCGGGTATTTCCCCAGGGGTAACCATTAAACTCTGCCGATGGTGAAAATTCTATAAACTTTGCGGCGATGTCAGGATCAACCTCGTTATCAAAAACAAACTCAAGATCCCATGTCTCCTGAAAATAAAGCGCATCCTCCTTGACGTAAACATCCTGCGGCCCGTGCGTCTTATAGTTAAACGCCTTTTCCACATTCAGCCTGGACCTGTTCCCGTCTGAACGCATACCCTTTTTGACCCTTACTGCAACCTCCGTATCTTTCCCGAACCGGCTATCTGTTGTAACTTTAATATACTTTGACGCAGTCACAGGTTTACCCTCTTCTGCTGAATCATCCTCATCGCTGTCATAATAGCTTTTGCGGTCTACGAGCGAAAGGCTGTAACTGATATTCTTACCGCTCGAAGTTATAGTCAGGTAATTCTTCAACTCATCAATAGTAACAGGGAAGTTGAACCTCAGCTCAAAGGACTCATCATAGTCAATTCTTCCATACTGTGAGGGTGAACAGTAGACCGTGAGCTCCGGGACCTGTATTTTAAATCCGAAACTATACTCCTTTTCAAGCGACTTACCGTTAAGAGACTTTAGCCCTTTGGGGATGGTTACCCTGTACGAAGTATCCGGAATCCATGCCCCGTCGGGGACAAAGGAGCATATACGGCTTCCGTACCACCTGAATTTTCCCTTTACAGCGGGTTTTATTTCAAAGACACCCTTTGTCTCGCTCTCAAGAGTAGCAAGTGGAACCAGTGGATGGTTAAAGACCACGTATATCTCTTTTTTAAGTTCCGCAAAGGGGACGTCACCTTCTGGCGTAGCCTGCACAACATTAAGTTTAGTGTCGTCGATAACTGCAGGTTCAGCGTATTCGCCGCTGTTAATTTTTAGCAGGCCTGTTTTATCCGACTGGGCATATAGATTGTACGAAACATAAAGCGATAACAGCAGTAGAAGCAGCGCAGGGATAAAGTAGAATTTAAATGAACGGGTGGAAAAAATTTTTTTAAACAACATAACAGATGCCTCCGGGATATGTTTAAAACCGATGGATTAATTGCTCAATTATATATTAATCAGAAGAAGGGAATAAAAAAAATTTGCAAGCACTTTTATGAAGCAGCTATACTTCAAGATTATGTTCTGTTGATGCGATCACAAACTTTCCATGCTTTACGTTTTTTATCGAAAGGATCATATCGGCAAGAGACTTGATCAGACCGGCTTTGCCCCTCAGTATAATCACCTCGAGGCAGTTATGTTCGTCAAGGTGTATGTGCGTTGTTGAGACAATGTTACGGTAATAATCGTGCTGAAGATGGTTCAGCCTGTCGGTAATATCTCCGTGGTGGTGATTGTATATCATGGTGAGGGTGCCGAAAGCCGCGGCCTCGGGATCTTCGAGCTGCTGGGCAACAAGTGTATCGCGTATAAGGTCGCGGATAGCCTCTGACCTGTTCACATAACCCTTTGCTGTTATGAGATCGTCAAACCTTCCAAGCAACTTCTCCTCTATCGATACCCCGAATCTTATTATATTTCTTTCAACCATGAAACTGACTCCGCTATTTGTAGATCCTTACGGAAAAATTTGAAACAATAATAAAATACAATTTCTCTCCTGTCAAGGTTATATAGTATTTGACTAATATGCGGCCATCAAACCTTTTTAATTGATAAATTAACCGGAGACTTCCAGACTTGACACATAAAAATCCCTACGAAACCATTGCCGAAGCCTATGACTACATGCTGCGGCATGTTGATTACGAAAGGTGGTACCAGTACATAAGCGGTATAATGATATACTTTGTGAACAATCCCCGCTCCGTACTTGAACTCGGCTGCGGCACAGGACGTTTCGGCGCAAAATTTTCCGCAGATGATTTTATTATTTACGGCATAGACAGATCAATGCGGATGCTGCAGGTGGCAAAGACCAGGGCTTTCAGAAATTTCAGGATAATATGTTCAGACATAAGGCAGTTCGCAATAAGCCGCAAGGTAGATTTTATCTTCAGCGTCCATGACACAATGAACTACCTCCTTGAAACTGACGATGTCCGGAAGACTTTATCCTGCGTCAGGGAGTGCATGCACGAAGAGAGCGTTTTCATGTTCGATATCACCACTGAGCACAACATAGACAGGTTCTTTGACAACAAGACATCATTCTACAAAACCGGGGGGAAATACATATCCTGGAGCAACAGGTACGACAGGGAGAAAAAACTCATTCTCTCCAGCTTTGTTGTCAACCTGAATAGCGGCGAGCAACTTACAGAGGAACATGTGCAGAGAATCTACACCCTTTCTGAAATGAAAAAGATTCTCGAAGAGGAGGGATTCGACATAATAGCAATAGGAAGCGACTATACCATGGAATACCCGTCACCGGAAACAGTAATGATAAATTTTATCACAAAGAGGAGCGATTGATGGAAATCATCTTCTACTTTGCCGGTTTACTGCTCGGGATATGCGTTTTCGTTTACATTATCTCCATGCTGCAGAGCGCAAAGGATAAAATCTCGGTGATTAAGGGCAGGCCCTCCAAACCCTCAGAAAAAATAGAACCGGGAACAATCTCATTCCGCAAAAGGCCCGCGCTCCCGCCGGGCACACGAATATGCCCCATGTGCGGCTCGCAGCTTACAAAATACGAAGGGCTCTACGCGTCAAGGATCGACATGACAAACAGCAGCAAGCTGATGATTATGGGATGCAAATACTGCTACAAGGAAGATAATGAATCAGTAAAATAAAGGGCAGCGGGCTGCAGCCCGCTGCTTTGAAAAACCTACTGCGCCGACATGCCGCCGTCGATCGGAATTACTGCTCCTGTCATGAAATCTGAAGCTGACGATGAAAGGAAAACCGTAAGCCCCTTGATATCTTCCGCCTCGCCCGCCTTGTGCAGTGGTATTACACTGAGCATAGCGTTCAGCATGTTCTCCATGCCAGGCTTGAAAACATATCCCATCATGTCGGTGTGGAAAAATCCGGGAGCGACGCAGTTCACATGGATCTTGTGAGCGGCCAGCTTTATGGCAAGATTTTTGGTCAGAACCTCGATCGCGGCCTTTGACGGATTGTATGCCACCGCGGGATGCGCAAGCTCGTTAGATCCCCTTGATCCGAAAATTGATGACACGTTAATAATCTTTCCGCCACCCTGAACCTTCATTATATTAGCCACCTTCTGAGTAAGTATCCACACGCCTCGCACGTTTACATTGAATATTTTATCCCAGGCGTCCAGAGGGAATTCCAGTGTGGGAGCCCCCCAGGTTACACCCGAATTGTTTACCAGTATATCAATCCTGCCGAACTCTTTCATTGCCGCGTCTACCAGATTGTCGATATCCTCTTTTTTACCAAGGTCGCATTTGACAGCAAGGTATCTGATACCATTGGCCGCCGCTAGTTTTTTGCCAGTATCTTCACAGTTCTCCACCTTGCGCGAAGCAATAATAAGGTCGGCTCCCGCCTCGGCAAGTCCCTCTGCCATAAACTGCCCTATACCACGCCCGCCACCTGTAACAAGGGCAACTTTGCCTTTCAGGTTGAACATATCCATAACTTTCATTGCATAACTCCTTATCTTTTTGATACGCCGCTTAAACCGGTCTTAACATCACTATCTGAACGGTTTATGCCAAGTCAATCTGTTTTAGGAAAAAATAAAAATGACATTTTATTTACTTGCGTTGGTTAATTCCTTCGTTTAATATATCAGCAGAGGTTTTTTATGAAGGACGGGCAATACAAAAATCCGGTACCCACAGTAGATATTATAATCGAAACGGAACACGATGGTAAAAAAGGCATTGTTCTTATTAAAAGGAAAAATCCTCCATTCGGCTGGGCCATACCCGGCGGGTTTGTTGATTATGGTGAAACGCTTGAAAATGCAGCTGTCCGTGAAGCACTCGAGGAAACAGCACTGCATGTTAAACTGGTACGGCAGTTCCACGCTTATTCCGACCCTTCCCGCGACCCCAGGCTTCACACTGTGACAACTGTATTCATTGCGAAAGCTGAGGGCAGTCCGCGGGGAATGGATGACGCTGCAGAAGCTGAAATTTTCAGCCGGGAAGAAGTTCCCCGGGACATGGCGTTTGATCACGCAGTAATATTAGAAGATTACTTTTCAGGCAGATACTGATACCGGAGGAAAAACATGCCACTTTCAAAACTGATGTTAGGCGCAGCAAAGATTACCCTTGACGCAGTATTCAAGGCGTCAGCCGCAGACATCCGTGTTCACGATGTAGAGCGAGTACCTGCTGCCAGTGTTATATACGTTGTAAATCACTTTACGCGCATGGAGACAGCTTTTCTTCCATACATTATTTTCAAGCATACGGGCAAACACGCACTCTCACTTGCGCACCATTCCTTCTTCAAGGGCAAGCTGCAGAAGTTCCTTCAGAAAATGGGCGCCGTATCAACAAAGGACCCCGACCGGGACCTTGTTCTGACCAACGCGATGCTGACCGGCAACATGTCACTGATTATTTTTCCCGAAGGACAGATGATAAAAGACAAGAAGCTTATAGAAAAAGGAAAATATCTTGTTTACAACGCCGGGATAAGGAGGCCTCCGCATACAGGCGCGGCTACAATCGCACTCAAAACTGAGATAATCAGACAGCTGATGAAGAAACTTTACGACGAAAGGCGCATGGCCGAAATAGATTTTTTCATGCAGGCCTACCGGATAGATAAAAATGACCTGGATGGAGTTATCGCAGGATCCACCTACATAGTGCCGGTTAACATTACCTATTACCCCATACGGGCAAGAAACAATACTATCAAGAAAATGGTGGAAAGATTCGCGGGTCAGGTTACCGGCAGGGCGGCTGAAGAGCTTGAGGTTGAGGGGACAATGCTCACAAGGGGTGTTGACATAGACATAAACTTCGGGAAAGCGATAAGGGCGCAGAATTATCTCAAAAGAACCTCAGTGGTAAAGGACATTATAAAATGCGGCAGGCAGACATGTTTTGATGAATTCACCTCTGATAAGACCGTAAAAAAACTGAGTGTAAAAATGATGAAGGAATACATGCAGTCCATCTACAGCATGACAACTGTAAACCATGACCACATTTTTGCATACATACTGCTTATGCATCCCACAAGTTCAATTTCAGATTACGACTTCAAGAACAGGGCTTCACTGGCAATAGAAAAGATCAAGGAACTCAGGCTGACCAACTTCCACTCCACACTGCTCAAGCGGAATGAAAATATAGGTGCCGATATTTTCCATGAAAAATATGACAGCTTTATCGAAGAGGCCCTGAAGAACGGCCTTATAAAAATGAAGGGCACCACTATTGTCCGGGTAAACAGCAAGTTTACGCCCACCTATAATTTTCACAACATAAGGCAGGACAACTTTATCGAGGTATTAAAAAACGAAATTGAACCGCTGGGCGAACTGACCGGCATGCTCAGACGGATCATGATAATGCCGCCCTGGATGGTCAGAAAGATGGTTCAGGATACCTTTAAAAAGCTGGACTTAAAACTTTTTAAAACCGATTACAAAAAGTTCTACCGCGAGGGCGAGACACGGCCTGAACGCAACGGCGCGCCATTCTTTTTCCATAACGTTTTCAACAAGTACGGTGTTATTCTTGTGCATGGATACATGGCAGCCCCGGGCGAGGTGCGCCTTCTGGCCGAGCGGCTCTATGCGGCAGGCTACTCAGTCTACGGCGTAAGGCTGCGCGGCCATGGCACAGTTCCCGAAGATCTTGCACACATGCAGTGGCAGGACTGGTATGAATCGGTTAACAGGGGATACGTTGTAATGAAGAACTCGGTTAACAAATTTGTCATTGCAGGCTTTTCAACCGGGGGTTGCCTCGCCCTGCTGCAGGCAGCCAGAAAAAATGAAAAATTCAGCGGAATGATTTCGATAAACGCACCGCTTAAACTTCAGAACATAAAGGCGCACCTGTCGGGCACTGTAAGTTTTTTTAACACCATTCTGAAAAAATTCAAGGTCAACAAAGGACGGATGGACTTTGTGCCTAACCACCCGGATAATCCGGAAATAAATTACAGGCGCAATCCTGTGCATGGTGTAGCCGAGCTTGGGAAACTTATGAAAATTGTTGAACAGTCTCTCCCTGACATAAAAATACCGTCCCTTGTTCTGCAGGGATCGCATGACCCGGTGGTAAATCCCGAAAGCGCCGATGCTATTTTTGAAAAAATAAGTTCGCCAAAAAAAGAGCTGGTCAAGATAAGCTCGGACCGGCATGGAATTTTAAGAGGAGAAACACTCGACGAGGTTGTTGAAAACATCATCCCGTTCCTGAAAAAGGTTTTTCGATGAAAAAAAGTGCGCAGGGCCACGGCACCTCAAACATTGCCCCGACCCTGATTATGGCCCCGATGGCCGAAATAACCACAGCCCCATTCAGGCAATGCGTCCGCAACTTCAGCTCCGACGTAATACTTCATACCGAGATGTTAAGCGCTGCCGCTCTATCAACCGGAGCAGTACATAACGAACCTCTGCTGCAGAAAACTGAACGTGACGAACCGCTGGTTTACCAGCTTCTGGGGAGCGATCCCGGCCAGATGTCACAGGCATGCATTATATTAGCCGCCCTCGGTGCTGCGGCTGTTGATCTGAACATGGGATGTTCCGCACCGGACATACTAAAAAAATGCCAGGGATCAAAACTTCTGGCAGACTTTGATTCCGCGCGCCAGATTGTAAAGTCATGCCGAGCCGCTTTTAAAGGATCCCTTTCGGTCAAGATGCGCAGTGGCTATGATTCGTCCGACCCGGTCTACCTTGCAAATTTCGCGCTGATGCTTCAGGACGAAGGTGTGGATTACATTACACTGCATCCGCGTCACGGCAGGCTCGGATTCAGGCGCACAGCCGACTGGCAGCTTGTTGCAATGCTGAAAAATCGGCTGGGCATACCCGTAAACGGCAACGGTGACATTGTCTGTGCTGAAGATGCGGTATCAAGGCTGAAGTTAACAGGATGCGACGGCATAATGATCGGAAGGAGGGCCGTGCAGGAACCCTGGATTTTCAGGTGCTGCCGCGACCTGCTGGATACCGGGAGCTACTCCGTTCATGTGAACATGTGTGAACTTTTTAATAAAGTTCTTGCGGGGATAGGGCTTCTCCTTCCCCCCGAACTTCACAAAAGCAGGATGCACAGGTTCAGTTACTACTTTACAAAAAATTTCTGTTTTTCGCACGAACTCTTCACAAAAATCAGAAATGTTGACAAACCCGAGCATGCATCAGATATTATGAATGATTATGCAGAGAGAAATCCGCATGAAAATATAAGAGTCTTTAAGGGGGGGTCGGCTGATGGAATACATGAGGGTCTGGACCGAACTTGATGTTGAGGACGTTCAGCAGCATATAATAATGGTAGAGGACAAATACGGGCATTGCCCGGGCTGCAAAAAAATTGGCATTGAGCTCAAAGAGCTTTCCAATTGCCCGGGTTGCGGCAGGGAATTTAAATACGTCACATCCAAAGACGCGCGCGCGGGAAAACATGACATAGTTATGCGCACAAGAAAAAAGCTGCCGGAACTGGTGTTTGTAGATTATGATGATTACGAACGCGTTACGGGAAAGAAAAAGGCTGAAAGCCTTTTCAACATCTGATCAGAAGGGGGAGCTGTTAAGAATCTCTTTCTCGTAGAGGTACTTTCTGTAATAATGAAAGGCCTTGTAATCATCACCAAGCAGTTCGTAAACTGTTCCTATGTTGTACAGGGACTCGACGAACCTGTTATCCTTTTCGAACGCGCTGTTGAAGGAATGGATTGAATCAACATATCTGCCTGTCACCAGCTGGGCCAGCCCCAGGTAAAAATAGGCCGGCGCATAATCTGAATCGAGCTCAACAGCTTTTTTTAGATGGACTATGGCTCTGTCCATTGTGTCAGGCCTGTACATGTAGACCCTTCCCAGGCCGTAATGCCCCAGGCAGTAATACCTGTTAACCTCAATGGTTTTTTTAAAAATCTGCTCTGCCTGTTCAAGCCTTCCCGACTTTGCGTACTCCAGGCCTTCGTTGTAGTACTCAGTGGAATTTTTGTCAGCCGCAGACAGGCCGCAGCAGAGAACCAGGGCAAAAAATATAACCCGGGCCGCGCAGGTGCTACTTCGCATTTGGGACCATCTTTCTCAGGTTTTCGTAGAAAAAATTGTCTATCCCCGCGCTGAAAAAAAAGTATATTATAAAAAGAATCCAGAGCACAAGAGTGAGAAGGCAGAGGAAGCGGAGAAGCTTTTCGGCACCCATATCGTCAGCCTTGTAGAAGATACGGATAAGGGCTGCGGGCCAGATAATGAACAGGCCGGTAAAAATTATTGTGAGTATCTCTTTCATAAAATCAAGTATTGACACGTACCATGAAGCTCTGAAGGTTGAAAATCCCGCTTTAAGTTCAGGGAAGAAGAACCATACATAAAAGGCAAAGATCAGCGATGCGACCAGTTTCCAGAAAATTTCTATTCTGGGCCTGAACCAGAGAAGGAGCATTGAAATCCCCCAGAAAGAGAAAAATAAAAATATTGATTTTATTACAAGTATATCGCTCTTCATGTATCAATCCGTATTTTTTTATCGATCACGGGTATTCAGTCAACGCCCCGCTTTCCTTTATTATTATCGAATAATTAAGGGTATTAAGCGAGTAAAATTCAGAAAAGACCGGTGCTTATGAGAGCAATAATTGCAGTTAAATACTGCACCCCAGGGATTAAAATAGTGAGTGCAATTGCAGGCCTTGTGCTGATTATGCTGCTGCAAAGCGGTTGTGCGCGGAGCATTTATGAATTCAGTATTATTGAAATCCATATTCCCGGTGAAATTAATCTGGATGAGAGTGAAATACGTTCAAGGTTAAAGTCTTTTGCTACTGACTGTGATAACGGTTTCACTCTGCGGATTACCGTCTACGGATTTTCACAAGGGGCAGAAATTATTAATTTGTCAGACAATAATCAGTTAAGCACAAAAAAGGGGAAAGCGTGGATTAAGGCTCTTGTCCAGGTTAAAAAGGATGAACGGATTGTTCAGGCTGATTTCATTGAAATTACAGGGGAGAACAGGGAGGATATCCTGGACAGACTGGGTAGTGCTGTCATTAAGATTACCGGAAGATAGGGGCTCTCATATATTATTTAGATGCCGGCCTGAATAAATCTTCAGGCATTATCCTGTTCTTTTCATATTCCGCCTTGATAACATCGCCGGCTGAAGTTCGCAGATCGTTTGCTATGGTGCACCTGCCCTCAAGAAGTACTCCATTCTGAATTATAAGCTCGGGAGTCCTAATATCACCGAATACCTTGGCAGTAGGCATTAAGAGAACACGACTTGTGGCATTGATATTTCCGATTATAAGTCCTTCAACGATGACCGAAACCGCATCAATGGTGGTTTTAACACGTCCCTCGGAACCTATGTAGAGCTGATCAGCCTTAAGATTCTTTCCTTCAAAACGGCCGTCAATCCTGAGAGATCCGTTAATGTTGAATGAACCGGTAAAAAAGGACTTTTCGCCTATAACATTGCTGGATGTGTCACCTGCCATTTTAACAATTGCCATGTTCTGTAACTCCTTAGATTCAGCTTATATGTTAATGCCAGATCGGAAAATATTGTCAACAGGAATTTTATATTAAAAAAGGTACGTGCTTATGGTGCCGCAAACTTATGTTTTTTTTATAATGCTCACAAAACACGGATCAGCATTTTATAATTGAAATTGAGTTCATTTCCGCAAACAATGTTCATAAAATACTTGATTTATTTTTAACCGGTTTTTTGATATATATCATAAAATAATATATGATAAAGTTATAACTTGCGAATAATAATCTGCCAGCAGGAGGAGAACGATGGCATTTAACACATTAAAACCGGTTCCACCAAGAATTAACCTGACTGAAAAATACATGAAAGAAAAAAATACCCTTGAAAAGGATTTCCAGAAACACCTGGATCAATGGAAACAGACAGCTGTGATGGTTGTTAACCTTGCAAAGAAATATGGTGACAGGCAACAGCTCCATCACAAGGTTTACGGCCAGTGGGAGCATTTCACCTGGAACCAGGTTTCGGAATCGATGTTTTCAGTTGCGGCATCACTTATAGAGAGCGGCCTTAACGAAGGAGACAGGACCGGGATATTTTCGACGAACAGGGCTGAATGGCATCTCTCTGACCTTGGCTCACAGCTTATGAGATGCGTACCAGTTCCAATTTATGCCACCAATACAGAAAAAGAGGTTGAATACCTTGTAAACGACGCGGGAATCAGGGTGCTGTTTGTCGGAAGACAGATGCACTACGACAGATCCTGCGCGCTTCTTGACAGGTGCCCCTCCCTTGAAAAAATAGTAGTATTTCACAGGGGGACAAAAATCCACAACGATAAACGCATTGTTATGTGGGATGATTTTATTGAAGCAGGCCGCAAAGCCGGCCACAGGGACAGGATAGAAGAGATAATGTCACGCGCCCATTATGACGACATCTGCACCATAATTTATACTTCGGGCACAACAGGCGAACCCAAGGGGGCAGTTCATACGCACAAAACACTGATGCAGAATTCATGGGGAGTCGGCAGGTATGTTGAAGGCCACGGATATTTTACAGACAAAGACTCGACACTCTGCATGTTGCCGTTGACTCATGTTCTTGAACGTTCATGGGACTACGGCATATTCTCAATGGGAATGCATATATGGTACTGCGAAGACCACAACCAGATACTTGAACACCTGGTTGAGGCCAACACCACCGTAATGAACAGCGCGCCCAGGCTATTTGAAAAGATATATGCCACGCTCTACACAAAAATCAAGGACGCGCCTCCTCTTAAGCAGAAACTGTTTCACTGGTCAGTAAAAATCGGAAAACAGCACGGCGAGCTGGTACTTGCTGGCAAAAAACCTGGACCCGGCCTTGCATTTAAAAGAAGACTTGCCGACAAACTTGTACTGCACAAGGTAAGGGCCCTGTTCGGCAAAAACATGCATCACCTGAACTACGGCGGTGCGCCTCTAAACCCAGAGATAGAAAAATTCTTCTTTTACTGCGGAGTACTTGTGCTATCAGGTTACGGCCTTACTGAAACATCGCCCGTAATTACAATGAACGGCCCGCACTGCTTCAAGTTCGGCACAGTGGGCCCATGCTCTCCCCTTGTTGATGTAAGGATCGACCCGGAGAGCGGCGAAATACAGGCAAAGGGCCCCAATATTTTCAGTGAATATTACAAAAAGCCCGAAAAAACAAAAGAGGCTTTTACCCCGGACGGATGGTTCAGGACAGGTGACATTGGAAAATTCGACAGCGACGGCTACCTGATGATAACTGACAGGCTGAAGGACCTGATCATTACTTCAGGCGGAAAGAACATCGCGCCGCAGATGATAGAACTGATGATGGCAGAAGACCATTTTATTGACTACATAGCAGTTGTGGGTGACGGGAGGCCTTATATCTCTGCACTTATTGTACCATCGTATGAAAACCTTGAAGACTGGGCAAAAAAGAACAGCATCACCTTTTCATCAAGAAAAGAGCTTATAAGCAATCCCGCTGTTAATGAATTCTACCGCAAAATAATTGATGGCAGGCAGAAAGACCTTGGCCAGGTTGAGCAGATTAAAAAATTTACGCTGCTTGAACATGAGTTTTCTCAGGAGACCGGGGAGATAACTCCCACCATGAAGATAAAACGGAAGGTGGTAAAGGATAAGTACAAAGACTTAATAGACTCAATGTATTAATAATTTTAGTTAATTCCTTAACTATTTCGCTGAATAAAATGATCTGTTCCCGCCGCCGAAGGCGGCGGGATGAATTAAAACAAACATATTGGACTAATAAGTAATTTCAGGAATAATTACTGAATAATAATACATATCCATCTACACTGAACAGCATCAGGTCACTGGTGCTGTTTTTTATCTGCTGAAGTGGTCCAGCCTTCTTGTTATAATCCCCATTATGTTATAAACAATCTGTGCTGCTGCGAAGTCAGAAACGCGCGAATCACCGGCCGGAGCAAGTTCGACCACGTCAAATCCCCTCATCCTCTTGTCAGATGGAATTGAATCGAGCAGCATAAAAAATTCGTGCCACATTATCCCACCAGGCACAGGGGTCCCTGTATGCGGAATAACCGAAGGGTCCAGGCCGTCAACATCGACCGAGATGTATATATCATCCGGGAAATCATCGGGAAGTTCGATTGTTGTTATCTTTTTTCTGTTCATAATAGATGCGTCATAATACTTTATCCCCTTGAGTATCCTGTACTCCTGCTCATCAATGGAATAGCTGCGGGTCCCGTACTGAACAATCTCTGCGCCCTGCTCGTGCAGTCTGCGCATTACGCAGGCGTGGGAAAATTCCGACCCTTCAAACTCGTTGCGAAGATCGGCATGGGCGTCAAAGTGTATTATGCCAATTCTGCCGAAATGTTTTTTCATGGCAAGAACCGGGGCGTACGTAACAGTGTGTTCCCCGCCGAGAATAACAGGTATTCCACCGCCGGAAAGAACCGATAAGGTGAGACTCTCAAGCCTGTCAAGAACAGCTGTCATACGGCCTGAGCAGTCCACGGGCTCATGGGTGTATATACCATGCTCAAGGGGAATTGTAATTCCGTCATAAGCCTCGAGCTGCTGAGACGCGTCAAGTATTGCTCCGGGACCGCGTCCGGTACCAGTTCCATAAGAGACTGTTTTTTCACAGGGGACCGGTATTACATGGAAGAGGGACCGGTCTGAAGACTGCACCCCAGTCTCACTCTCCAGAAAAAAAATTCTTTTTCTCTTCACGAAAGCCTCCCCCGAAAATCGCCGTAACCAAAACTTTTTTTATGCAGCACCTCACCGCTCTCTGAATCGCAGTAGATAATATCCGGAAGCTTTATGCCGTTAAATGTATTTGTTTTAACCATTGTATATATTGCCATATCGGTAAAAACAACTTTGTCTCCTCTTTTTAAAGGCTGGGGGAATGAATAATCCCCAACAACATCTCCGGCAAGACATGACAGCCCTCCGAGCCTGTAGGTGTTAGGGTGCACACCAGGTTCACCTGAACCGATTATGAAAGGTTTGTATGGCATCTCGATCACATCAGGCATGTGCGCGGCTGCAGAGGTGTCGAGTATGACGATCTTTCTGTCGTTGTGAACAACATCGAGCACAGTGGAGACAAGAAAGCCCGCGTTAAGCGCCACTGCCTCTCCCGGTTCAAGGTAGACCTGAAGATTGTACCTGTTCTTGAAATCAATTATCAGCCCGCAGAGCAGGTCTATATCGTAGTCAGGCCTTGTTATGTGATGGCCTCCACCAAAGTTGACCCATTTGCACTGGTGAAGCAGTTCACCGAAATTTTTCTCTACTGCCTAAAGGGTACGTTTAAGCGCGTCAGAGTTCTTCTGGCACAGGTTATGAAAGTGAAGGCCCGATATAAACTCAGGGAGCATTTCGGGAAAATGACTGCGGGTTATACCAAGGCGCGAATACTGCCCGCAGGGGTCATAAATTTCAACCTCTGTTTCACGATGTTCGGGATTTATACGCAGGCCGAATTCCTTTAAAAACGAATGCTTTTCGATTACTGGCAGAAAATGCCTGTACTGCGACATTGAATTAAGTATAAGGTGATCTGAAAACTCAAGGCATTCCGCGAAGTCCCGGTCACTGTAGGCCGCGGCAAAAGAATGCACCTCGCCGCCAAATTCCTCGCGGCCAAGTCTTGCCTCGTGAGGTGAACTCGCGCAGGTGCCGTCCAGATACTCCGATACAAACGCGGCAGCGCTGAACATGGCGAATCCTTTAAGCGCCAGCAGAATCCTTGCGCCAGTCTGATGGCGCACCCTGTTCAGTATATCAAGATTTTTTTTCAGCAGCGCCCTGTCCACAACAAAGCATGGAGTTTCGAATGATGAAAAATCCGTCACAGGAATTTCTCCTTCCATGGAAGCCCGTGTTTATTGAGCGCATCCATGAACGGGTCGGGGTCCATCTGCTCCATGTTGAAAACACCTTCGCCTTTCCACAATCCCTTCATGATCATCATCGCTCCGATCATTGCGGGAACTCCGGTTGTGTACGAAATTGCCTGCGACTGCACCTCGCGGTAGCACTCCTCGTGGTCACAGATATTGTACACGTAGTATTCCTTCTCTTTGCCGCTCTTAGTGCCCCTGATGACACAGCCTATACACGTTTTCCCCTTTGTTAGAGGACCAAGTGAGGCCGGGTCAGGAAGCAGTGCCTTGAGAAACTGCAGGGGTACAATCTCGACGCCGTTGTATTTCACGGGTTCGATCGAAGTCATGCCGACATTCTGCAGTACCTCGAGGTGCTTCAGGTAATTCTCGGAAAAGCTCATCCAGAACTGAGCCCTTTTTATGGTCGGAATGTGTTTCACGAGCGATTCAAGCTCCTCGTGGTATAGCCTGTAAATTGTATATGTGCCCACATTTTCAGGACACTCAAAAGTCTTTTTCATCGACATTGGTGCAGTTTCAACAAAGACTCCATTCTCCCAGTGCCTGCACGGTGCGGTCACCTCGCGAATATTAATCTCGGGATTAAAATTGGTCGCGAAGGGATGGCCGTGGCTCCCGCCGTTTACGTCAATTATATCAAGTTCTGTAATTTCGTCGAAATGGTGTTTAAAAGCATAGGCGGTATAGACGTTGGTCACGCCCGGGTCAAAACCTGAACCGAGCAGCGCCATGAGACCTGCCTTTTTAAAACGCTCCTGGTATGCCCACTGCCAGTCGTAACAAAACCTTGCCTTGTCAGGGGGCTCGTAGTTGGCAGTATCAACATAGTGAACGCCTGTTTCGAGGCATGCATCCATTATGTGCAGGTCCTGGTAGGGGAGCGCAACATTGATAACCAGATCAGGCCTGAAATCGTTTATAAGATGTACAAGTTCAGGCACATTGTCCGCATCCACCCTTGCTGTGCGTATGGGCCTGTTAATCTGCGAAGCTATATGCTCGCATTTCGACAGCGTCCTGCTCGCAAGACAGATCTCCTCAAAAACCTCAGGCACCTGCGCGCACTTGTGCGTAACAACCTGCCCGACACCTCCGGCACCAATGATAAGCACCTTTCCCATACAGCACCCCCTATTTTTCGTAATATGTATAGCCCCTGAGGCCGTTATCGTATGCGGTCATAATCTCCAGGCGTTCCTTCACTGTTATTTTACCCTCCCTTATTGCCTCTTCAGCCAGCTCCCTGAAATCAACAAGCATCTGACGCGGATTGTACTCAACGTATGATAATACGTCAGCCACCGAATCACCTTCGATCTCGCGGACTATGTCGTACTGGCCGTCAGGGTTAATCCTAACGCTGGCAACATTGGTATCGCCAAAAAGGTTGTGCAGGTCTCCCAGGGTCTCCTGGTACGCGCCGACTATGAATATTCCGAGGTAGTATTCGCTATCCTCTGCAAATTCATGAAGCTGAAGTGTATGTCGCACGTCGTGCATGTCAATAAAGCTGTCTATCTTGCCATCGCAGTCGCATGTAATGTCAGCTATAACCGCATTCCTGGTCGGGATTTCACCCAGCCTGTGGATCGGCATTATGGGGAAGAGCTGGTTTATTGCCCAGCTGTCGGGCGCCGACTGAAACACCGAGAAGTTGCCGTAATAGATATCTGCTATTGCCAGTTCAATTTCAGAAAGGTCCGGCGGAAACTGTTTAAGCTTTTTCTTTTCATGCGCGATAACGTTCATGATGTACCAGAAAACAGTTTCAGCAAAAGAGCGTTCACGCAGACTTATCTTGCCGTGCTTAAAAAGCTCGCGCACCTCGTCCCTGTAGTAGAGAGCATCGTTGTAGCACTCCTGTATATTTTTAAGCGAGATTGTGCTCAGTATGTAATAAAGGTTCTTTACCAGGTCATGTGACCCTTCAGGCAGGGTTTCGGGGATCTTTACCACTTCAAATTTGGCAACGTCCAGCACGTTGAAAACAAGAACAGAGTAGTATGCCACAGTCGCCCTGCCCGATTCAGTAATGATTGTAGGGTGCGGCACGCTCTCCTCGTTCATAGTGGAAAGGACAATTTCAATTATATCCACGCAGTATTCATCAATGGAATAATTCCGGCTGCTTGTAAAATTGGTGTTCGACCCGTCGTAGTCAACTGCAAGGCCGCCGCCAAGGTCAAGGTAACCCATGGGCGCACCCTCCTTTACAAGCCCCGCGTAGATTCTGGTCGCCTCAACCACTGCGGCGCGTATGTCGCGTATGTTAGGAATCTGGGAACCCAGATGGTAATGCAGAAGCTGCAGGCAATCGAGCATCTCCCTGGACTTGAGCAGGTCAACGGCTTCAATTACCTGCGTGGTGTTAAGGCCGAATATGCTCCTGTCTCCACCCGACTCTGTCCAGTGCCCTCCGGCCTTGGATGATAATTTTATCCTGATCCCCAGGTTCGGCTTAACCTTCAGTTTTTCCGATCTCTGCAGTATCAGTTCAATCTCACCCGGGATCTCGACCACGAAGAAGCATTTAAAACCCATCTTGACTGCGTACAGTCCCAGGTCAATAAACTCCTCGTCCTTGTAGCCGTTACATATAAGACAAGCATCCCGGTCGCGAAGTATCGAAAGAGCCGCTATAAGCTCTGCCTTGCTACCCACCTCAAGTCCGTGATGGTAACGCTGCCCGAACCTTGCAACCTCTTCGACTACCTGCTGCTGCTGGTTTACCTTTATAGGGTACACTCCGCGGTATTCTCCCTGGTAGCCGCACTCCTTCATAGCCTTTTTAAATGATTCATTTATGCGCGAAATCTGGGCATCAAGAATATTTTCAAACCGCAGAAGCACGGGCATGTCAAGGCCACGCTGTTTAAGCCCGGAAATAATGTCCATAAGGCTCACCTGGGCATCAGATCTGGGGCCGAATGGTGATATGATAACCTCTCCTGACTGCGATATGTTGAAATAGCCGGCTCCCCAGCTTTTTATTGCGTACAGTTCTTCAGATTTTTCAATAGTCCAGCGACCCAGCAGTTCTTTTTTGATCATGCAACCGCCCCCCTGCGAGATAATGTAGAGCCAAACGAAAAGATGTCCCGGGAAACGGGAAGGATAACGAACCTTTTTTTAAACATGAATATTTTACAATAAAAAAAAGAACGCTTCAAATAAAAATTCATGCTGCTATATATCTTTCCAGAAAGCAGAAAGGTTCTCCCTTATCTTAGGGTATGAAACCCTTAGCACGGTATCGATCCATTCAACGAGCATAATAAAAATTATCCATGCGCCAAGTATGGCCGGATGCCAGGTAATGATGCCGTCAATGGTCCACGCTGGTTCAAGATACCAGTCGTAGTTCCATGGCAGAACATTCAGAGACCTCATTAACAAACCAAAAATCAGTTCTACCGCGTAAAACACCGCAAGTAAAACCACAAGCCGCAGAACGTAATGGAACCTGAAATGTTTTGTAACCGAAACAAGCGGATAAAAAAAGAACGGAACTGTGCCGTACGCCAGCAACATCCACACCGACACCGGGCAGATGCCATTATGGTTGATTTTTCCCGAAAGGCTCTGCTGCAGGAATGTCATGCAGAGGTCCCAGCCGATTCCCATAAAGGCAAAAACTATACTGCGGAAAAGAAGTCCCTGTTTAAACTCCTGAAATGATAGAATATTTTTTAAATTCATGTTAACCCCGCATAAGACTTTTTATGGCATAGCCTGAATAATATACTTCCTTAGTCATTTACAATCAGTTTTAGCTTCTTAAATCTTTTGTCCGATGAACTGCTATAGAAGTCTCCCTTTTACTCTGTATCTTCCGCCACTGAAGGCCCCGGAAATTAAACCGCCTGTTGCACTAAGAGGTATTTTCAGAAATAATTGCAAATTCAAAAATAGATAATTTCCCCGGATTACTCCAGGTGACATAATTTTTTTCTAAACCCCGCACTCATTATGCCGATAAATATAACAGCTGATAATCGGTTTTACCATGAAAAAATCAAGAGCACTGCACATATCAATACTACTCCTCGCGCTGGCAACACTGGGCATTACAGCGGATGCTTCTCAGACCATGCTCCGCCTGCAAAACCTTTCGCTTGACCGTAATCCACATCTTAAATCAATACGCGATGATGTCAAGCGAACACTCTATACCGTAAAAAGCAGGCGCGCTGCAACTGAACTGCCCGAACTTAAATTCTACACATACAGACTACAGGATAAAGAAAACTTCTGGATAGTGCTCTCTAAATGCTCCCTTGACATGGATACTCTCATGTCTGTAAACAACCTCACATCTCCTTACCAGGTGGGGCCCGGAACCACTCTCTATATTCCAAACATGCGCGGTATAATTGTAAACGGAAACGAAAGGGCACTGGTTAAACGTCTGCTGCTCGAAGAAAGGATAGACCCCGAATACGTAAAAACAGTGAACAGAACAGAGACACTTGATAAAAAATTTCTTTTTATACCATGCGGCAAGGTATCAAAACTTGAAAGGTCTCTTTTTCTCGGTACCGCATTCATATCGCCCGTAAACCGCGGTAAAAAAACCTCTGAATTCGGGACACGCCGGGACCCTTTCAATTCAAAACGTAGGGAGTTCCACAAAGGCATAGACGTTGCATGTCCCATAGGAACAGAGATACGGGCTTCGCGTAACGGCAGGGTCGTATTCAGCGGATGGGAAGAAGGTTACGGCAACCTTGTTATTATTGAACACGAGTTTGGTTACAAAAGTTATTACGGACACCTGAGCAGGTTCAGGGTAAAAACTGGCGATGTTGTAACAACAAGCCATGTTATCGCACTATCGGGAAATACCGGGCGATCAACCGGACCTCACCTGCATTTTGAGATTAGAAAGAACGGGCAGTCGCTCAATCCTGAAACATTTATCCGGGGACGCTGGTAATTAAAAAGTTGATCTAATCTCGCGAAGAAGCTCCTCAACCGCGTCAGTAACACTGACCGTGCGCAGAACCTCGCCCCGCGCAAAGAGTACCATTTTCCCGTTTTGTCCCCCTGCAAGCCCGAAGTCAGCCTCCTTTGCCTCTCCGGGACCGTTCACCTCGCAGCCCATTACAGCAACTGTTATGCGCTTCCCTGAATTCTTCAGTTTTTCGCTGAACTTTGCGCTTAGTTCAGACTCAACCTTCTCGGCGATGGCAAGCAGGTCAATATCACGTGCAGTGCGTCCGCATGTTGGGCAAGAAATTATCCTGAAAGGTGTGTACCTCAGGTCAAGGGACTCAAGTATCTTTCTTCCGGTTACAGCCTCGTTTACAGGGTTCCCTGTCATGGAAACACGGATGGTGTCTCCGATGCCCGAAAGGAGCAGGTGCCCTATAACCATGGAGCTCTGTACAATACACGACAGTCCGTACCCTGCTTCGGTCAGGCCGATGTGTATGGGGTAACTGCGCGTTTCGGCCATGAGCTTATTGGCCTCTATGGTGCTGAATATGTCAGAGGATTTTATTGAAACAACAATATCCTCAAAACCCGCCTCTTCAAGTATAAGGATATTCTCCATTGCCGAATCCACAAGGCTTTCAGCTGTAACGT